>CALFYB010000036.1 GCA_937952995.1 uncultured Caulobacteraceae bacterium | reverse complement strand
ATTCTCGAAGCCTTTATCGAAAGCGGCAATAAGCCTGAGTGGATGATCATGCCGGTCATTCCCGTCATTCCGCCTGAGCTGCGCCCGCTGGTGCCTCTGGATGGTGGCCGTTTCGCCACCTCCGACCTGAACGACCTCTATCGCCGCGTCATCAACCGGAACAACCGTTTGAAGCGCCTGATGGAACTGCGCGCGCCGGACATCATCATCCGCAACGAAAAGCGGATGTTGCAAGAAGCCGTTGACGCCCTGTTCGACAATGGTCGTCGTGGCCGGGTCATCACCGGTGCCAACAAGCGTCCGCTGAAGTCCCTCGCCGATATGCTCAAGGGCAAGCAGGGCCGGTTCCGTCAGAACCTGCTCGGCAAGCGCGTCGACTATTCGGGCCGTTCGGTTATCGTCGTTGGTCCTGAGCTGAAGCTGCACGAGTGCGGCCTGCCCAAGAAGATGGCGTTGGAACTGTTCAAGCCGTTCATCTATGCGCGTCTGGACGCCAAGGGCCTGTCGGGCACCGTCAAGCAATCCAAGCGCATGGTCGAGCGCGAGCAACCCCAGGTCTGGGACGTGCTGGAAGAGGTGATCCGCGAGCATCCGGTGCTTCTGAACCGCGCTCCGACCCTTCACCGCCTTGGCATTCAAGCGTTTGAGCCTAAGCTGATCGAGGGTAAGGCCATCCAGCTTCACCCGCTGGTCTGCGCCGCCTTCAACGCCGACTTCGACGGTGACCAGATGGCTGTGCACGTGCCGCTCTCGCTGGAAGCCCAGCTTGAAGCCCGCGTGCTGATGATGTCGACCAACAACATCCTGTCGCCAGCCAACGGCCGCCCAATCATTGTTCCGTCGCAGGACATCGTGCTCGGCCTCTACTACCTCTCGCTCTCGAAAGAGAATGAGCCGGGGCAGGGCAAGCTGTTCGTCGATCTGGGCGAAATCGAAGCGGCTCTGGATGCGGGCGTTGTCACGCTGCACTCCAAGATCAAGGCGCGCTTCAGCGAAATGACCCCTGATGGCGTTGTGACCCGCAAGGTCATCGACACCACGCCGGGCCGGATGAAGATCGCCGCCCTCTTGCCGCACAATGTCAATGTCGGCCACCGTCTGGTCGAGAAGGCCTTGACCAAGAAGGAAATCGGCAACCTGATCGACACCGTCTACCGCCACTGCGGTCAGAAGGCGACGGTCATCTTTGCTGACCAGATCATGGGTCTGGGCTTCAAGGAAGCGGCTAAGGCCGGTATTTCCTTCGGTAAGGACGACATCGTTATTCCTGAGCGCAAGAAGGTTCTGGTCGCTGAGACCCGCGCCCTCGTCGAGGAATATGAGCAGCAATATGCCGACGGTCTGATCACCAAGGGCGAGAAGTACAACAAGGTCGTTGACGCTTGGGCCAAGTCTACGGACCGGGTCGCTGACGCCATGATGGACGAGCTTAAGGCGGTTCACGTGGGCCCCGATGGCCGCGAACTGGAGATCAACTCCATCTATATGATGGCCAACTCCGGTGCTCGTGGTTCGCAAGCCCAGATGAAGCAGCTTGGCGGTATGCGCGGCCTGATGGCCAAGCCGTCGGGCGAGATCATCGAAACGCCGATCATCTCGAACTTTAAAGAAGGCCTGACCGTGTTGGAGTACTTCAACTCCACCCACGGCGCTCGTAAGGGTCTGGCCGACACCGCCTTGAAGACCGCCAACTCGGGTTATCTGACCCGTCGTCTGGTCGACGTGGCGCAGGACTGCATCATCGTCGAAGAAGATTGCGGCACCACGCGGGGCATCACCCTGCGCGCTGTGGTCGAGGGCGGTGATACGCTGGTTTCGCTGGGCCTTCGGGTCTTGGGTCGCTCGACGGCGGAAGATATCCGTCATGCGGGCACCAACGAGATCATCATCCCTGCAGACACCTATCTCGACGAAAACATGTGCGACCTGATCGAAGCGTCGGGCGTGCAGTCGGTGAAGGTTCGTTCGGTCCTGACCTGCGAGGCCAAGATCGGCACCTGCGCAACCTGCTACGGCCGCGATCTGGCCCGTGGGACGCAAGTCAACATCGGTGAAGCGGTCGGCGTTATCGCCGCTCAGTCCATCGGTGAGCCGGGCACCCAGCTGACCATGCGTACCTTCCACATTGGTGGTACGGCACAGGTGGCCGAACAGTCGTTCTTCGAAGCAACCAACGACGGTACGGTGAAGTT
>CALFYB010000035.1 GCA_937952995.1 uncultured Caulobacteraceae bacterium | reverse complement strand
TCGGGGCGGATATATTGGATATTGACCCAGTTGCCATCTGGCTCGGACTGGAACCGCTCGGTGCGGATGACCAGACCGGCCGAGGGGGCGACAAACTCATTATCGACCATATCGAACATGGCACTCAAGCCAGCGGCAGCAGCCAAGCCCTCTTCGCTCGCCTCATAGGCCAGCATTTCCGCCCGGTCCTTCGCGTTGCCGGTTGGGGCGAGATCGCCCGTCTGACCAAAGATGGCCTTGATCCGGGGGTCGATGCGGGGATCATTATTGAGCTTCGAGGTCATGGTCGTGTCCTAAGAGATTGAAGGCTTGAAAAGCGCTTTAACGGGCAGTTGCGGCTACCGTCGCAGGAACCGTCTGGCCAAGCAATCCGGCTTGCGCGCCGTTCCAGGGGATGGATTTTTGGGTCCGCACGGTGTCGATGGTGCGGTGCAGCTCTAGGCGGCCCGGCAGCAGATTGACCGAAGGCACCGCCGTCTCGTCAAAGGCCATATAGCGGCGATCCTTGTCCAGATAGGGCTTCCATTCGGGCAGGCCTGCGCCGTTGGGATTGCTGGTCTTAGCGAAATTGACCCAATAGCTGCTCATCTGATCGGCCAGCGCAATGTCTGCGGGCTTCAGGGTTTCGCTAAAGCGCAACTGCTTCGCTGGCGTATTGAAAACATAAGCGATTTCAGAGGCATGGAAGGCTCCAAGCCGACGCTGATTGGCCCCAAAATCGACCCAGTGCATGGCCTCGCCCGCAGGCGACAGGTGCGAGAAGTGATAGAGCCACGCCGGAGACTTCACCGCCGCCATCTGACCCGCCCAATGCTCCATGCGCCAGCCAAATTCTGAGTCGCGATAGGCGTTGAACACCGCGTCGGTCAGGTTGGTTGCGGGATACTGTTTCAGATAGGCCGGGGCCAGATCGCCATAGCGCGCCTTGACCTGAGCGACATAGGACGCCGCATCCTTTGGCGTTGCTGCCACCACCCCGAAGTCGGAAAGGCCTGAACCTTCGTCCGAGTTGGAGCCGACCAAGACCGGCACCGCACGTTGCTCGCCGCGAAGATAGGTCTCGCGCACGGGACGCTTGAGCACATAGCCGTCGACGACCAAGAACT
>CALFYB010000034.1 GCA_937952995.1 uncultured Caulobacteraceae bacterium | reverse complement strand
CAGTCCCGGGCCCTGCTGGCGCAGCAGGCAGCAGCAGCCCGCGCAGCAGCAGGCGCGCAGGCAGCTGCGGCAGCAGCCAGGCAGGCAGCAGCGCAGCAGGCACTGCAGGCGCAGCGCGAGGCCCACAGCGCCCTGGAGGCAGTGGCAGTGGCAGCCAGGGCAGCAGAGGAGCAGGCAGCTGCCTGCACAGCCCACATTGCTGCCACAGAGGCAGCCCTCAGGGAGTCAGAGGCCCGCAGGCTGGCTGCCACCTCCATGGGGCGCGGCCCCATGGCTTCAAACGCATGCTGAATCGGTTGAACGGCAAAGGGCAGCGAGTAGATGACCGACCCCAGCAGCAGGCCATAAAACGTGAAGGACAGCGTTCCCCAGCCCAGAGCCTGCGTGACCTGGCCTATTGGCCCCTGTGGCCCCAACGCCACCAACAGATAAAAACCCAAAACGGAGGGTGGCAAAACCAAGGGCAAGGTGACCAGTGCATGAACTGGCGCGCGCCAAGCTGACTGAGTTTGCGACAACCACCAGGCCAATGGCGTGGCCAAGATCAACAAGATCAGGGTGGTTGAAGTGGCCAAAGCCACGGTCAGTTGAATGGCTTGCCAAGAATCAGGCGTCAAAATCATGATTGCAAGTTTAAGCGTAAGTCCTTAGAAACTCACCTGAACCACCTGCGGTAGGATGACATTCATTATTTGACCAACACATTGCATTGAACATATTTTGACGATATCCCTTTCAGATTGCGAAGCCAAGGACCAACAAGACCCCCTTCGCTCACTTCGTGATTTGTTTCACTTGCCCGAAGGCGTGATCTATTTGGATGGCAATTCTATGGGTGCATTACCCAAAGCCACCCCCTTGCGCGTGGCCCAAGCTGTGACCCAAGAATGGGGGCACGATCTCATACAAAGCTGGAACACAGCCGGCTGGTTTCAAATGCCCCATGTCGTGGGCAACAAAATTGCAAAACTCATTGGTGGCCGCGAAGGTGAGGTGGTGGTGGCCGATAGCACGTCCATCAATTTGTACAAGGTGCTGAGCGCAGCGCTGGTCATTGCCAAAATTGATCACCCAGAAAAAACCATTGTTCTGAGTGAACGCACGAACTTTCCAACCGACCTTTACATTGCAGAAGCTTTGTGCAAAGAACGCGGATTCACCTTGAAATTGGTCGAGGCTGAAGCGCTGCCATCTGCTTTGCAAGCAGACGTTGCTGTGTTGATGTTGACGCACGTGAACTACCGCACGGGTGCCATGCTCAATATGAAAGCCATGACGGCCTCAGCGCACAGCGTGGGCGCCTTGACCGTTTGGGATTTGGCACACAGCGCTGGTGCTGTGCCTGTTGATTTAAACGATTCACAAGCAGACTTTGCGGTGGGTTGCGGCTACAAATACCTGAATGGCGGCCCAGGCGCACCCGCCTTTGTTTGGGTCCATCCCAAGCACACCGATCGCTGCTGGCAACCTCTGAGCGGCTGGTGGGGGCACGCAGCACCGTTTGAATTCACACCCGATTACAAGCCCGCCTTGGGCATTGCACGCTACCAATGCGGTACGCAACCGATTCTCAGTTTGACCGCACTCGACACAGCCCTGGATGCATTTTTAGAAGCAGAAAAACTGGGGGGCATGCAAGCACTGCGAAAAAAATCATTGGCACTCACTGGCTTGTTCATGCATTTGGTCCAGACCCAACTGACGGCATGCGGTTTTGGCATGGCAACGCCGCTTGAAGAAAATTTGCGAGGCTCCCAAGTCAGCCTGACTCGAAGTGAAGGCGCCTACGCCATTGTGCAAGCCATGATTGCACGCGGTGTAATTGGCGATTTTCGTGCAGGCGATGGCAAAAGCCACCCCGATATTTTGCGATTTGGTTTAACGCCTTTGTACACAAGATTTGTCGACGTATGGCATGCCGTGCAGCACTTGAAACAAGTGATGGACAGCAGCGAGTGGCAACAGCCGCGGTTTTCACACAAAAATACCGTCACTTAAGTACTTTGAAAGCCCACCATGTCCGGATGCCCTTTTAGCCCCAACGCCAGCGAGGGCACGCTCGACTTCAGCCAATCCATGAGCTATGGTGATTATTTGCAGCTGGATGACATTTTGAACGCGCAGAAGCCACTGTCGCCAGATCACAACGAAATGCTGTTTATCGTGCAACACCAAACCAGTGAGTTGTGGATGAAACTCATGCTGCATGAGTTGAGCGCCGCCATACGGCACATCGATCAAGATGAATTGCCCGATGCCTTCAAAATGTTGGCACGTGTTTCACAGATCATGTCGCAGCTGGTTCATGCGTGGGATGTTTTGGCCACCATGACACCTCCTGAATACAGCGCCATCAGGCCCTACTTGGCCCAATCAAGTGGCTTTCAAAGCTGGCAATACCGATGCATTGAATTCTCGATGGGCAATAAAAATGCCGCCATGCTGCTGCCCCACTCGCACCGACCTGATTTGCATGCCCTTGTGGAGAGCAGTTATGTAGCGCCTTCACTTTATGACGCTAGCTTGAAGTTGCTAGCGCGAAAAGGCTTGGCAATTCCGCAAGATTACTTGGAACGTGACTGGCGGCAGTCCTATGCGGCCAACGCTCAAGTCGAAGCAGCTTGGCTGGTGGTTTATAGAAATCACAAACAGCACTGGGATTTGTACCAATTGGGTGAAGAATTGGCCGATTTGGAAGACGCTTTTAGGCTATGGCGCTTCAGGCACCTGACCACTGTAGAGCGAGTCATTGGCTTTAAAAGGGGCACGGGAGGTACAGGCGGCGTCAGCTATTTGCGCAAGATGCTCGACGTGGTTCTGTTTCCCGAAATTTGGTCACTCAGAACAAGCCTTTAAAAATCAGCCATTGACATCTCATGATGTAATACGCTTACTTTTTTTAGCAGTTGGAGTTGCCATGTTGCGTTCCCCTCGTTTGGGTCGTTTTCCCTTTGCTTATTCCACTCTTTTTTCTGTGGCACTTTGCCTTGGCCTTAGCAGTGCTTTGGTCGCTTGCAAAAAACCAAATTCAGAAGCCGATCAAAAGCTTGAAACTGTGGCCATCAGTTTAGGCAATGAAGACGTCTTGCAGGTTGGCACTTCAGAGCACGGTACTGGCCCCGTCATCTCAGGTTCGCTCCAGCCTGAAATTCGAGCCGACCTGCGGGCCGAAGTTGCCGCCATGGTGATCAAAGTACACAAAGAAAATGGCGAGCTGGTCCGTAAAGGCGATTTGCTAGTCAGCTTGGACAGCTCGGTGTTGCGTGACAACCTCAATTCTGCTGAAGAATCGATGCGAGCTGCTGCGCAATCCTTGGACGGCGCAGAGCGCCAATATCAGCGAATCAAATCACTTCAAGCACAGGGCATGGTGTCCTTGCAGGGCTTGGAAGAATCTGAAAATAAACGCAACAGTGCCCAAAGTGAATTCGTGGCCAGCAAAGCGCGCGTGGCTGCGGCCAAGCAGCAGCTCGACCGCACAGAGGTTCGCGCACCGTTTCAGGGTGTTGTGAGTGCACGAAAAGCTTCGGCAGGAGACACTGCTCAGATTGGCAAAGAACTGATACAAGTGATTGACCCCAGCAGCATGCGATTTGAGGGCCAAGTCTCTGCCGATCAAATGAGCAGCTTGAAGGTGGGTCAGCGCGTTAATTTCCGCATCAATGGCGTGGCTCAATCGGGCGATCAATTGGGCAGCCGTGGCACCATCAAACGCATTGATGGCGCTGCCAACCCTGTGACGCGACAAGTTTCTGTGATTGTGGCGATCGCTGGCAAAGATCGCCCTCCCGTGGTGGGCTTGTTTGCCGAAGGTGTGATTGAAACCTCTACCAAATCTGCATTGATGGTTTCTGAAAGCAGTCTGCGCAGAGAAGGCGACAAAGTATTTGCGTGGGTTTTAGATGGCAACAAAATTGTGAAGCGCCATGTTCAACTGGGAGACCGCGATACACGCCTTGGTGAATGGGTGGTGAGCTCAGGCTTAGTGGCAGGCGAAAAAATATTGCGCAACACAAGCAGTTCTTTGAAAGACGGACAACCCTTTACGCTGCGTGCAGACACTGCTGCCAAAGTAGGTCAATAAAACATGTTTCTGTCTAATTTCAGCGTTAAGAAACCGATTGTCACCATCGTCATTCTGATCATGCTCATGGCCATGGGGCTGTTGGCATTGAAGAAACTCAAAGTCAATCAAATTCCAGATGTCGATTTGCCATTGTTGGTGATCGATATCAATTACCCCGGCGCATCGCCTGATACGGTTGAACGTGAAGTGCTCAACCGTGTTGAAAAGGCCATGCAATCGGTCAATGGCATCAAAGATTTGCGCGGAACAGCCAACGAAGGCAACGCCAACATCCAGGTGTTCTTTGAATTCAAGAAGAACATGGTGGAAGCCACCGATGAAGTCCGCAACGCCATTGGCAAGGTTCGCTACAAGCTGCCCACCGAAATTCGCGAGCCTGTCATTCTTCGGATTGACCCCGGCTCTCAGCCCATCATGCAATTGGCTTTGTCTTCTTCAAGTCAAAGCCATGCTGAAATATCGCGCATCGCAGAAGATCAAATTGCCGATAAGTTTCGCGGCATTTCAGGGGTGGCCCAAGTCAATGTCAACGGCGCACTCAAACGTGAATTGAGTGTGTTGCTGCATTCACAAAAACTTCGTGAAGTGAATCTTTCAGTCACCGAAGTGGTGAACGCGCTCAGAACTCAAAATGCGGCAGCGCCCGTTGGCAAAATTAGAGGCGCACTGGAAGATCAAAGCATTCGCTTGCTTGGCCGCATTGAAACACCTGCTGAGTTCAACCAAATCGTCATCAAGCGCAGTGGCAATGACCTCATTCGATTGGGTCAGGTGGCCACCGTGTCCGATGGGTTTGCCGAACTCGCCACCATGAGTGTGAGAAACGGCAAACCCAACGTCGGGTTGGCCATCACACGTTCACGCAACGCTTCAACCGTGAGTGTTGCCAATGAGATCCGTGCGTTGGTGGCCGAAGTCAGCAAAACACTGCCCGAAGGTACGCAACTTGAAATCACGCAAGATGGCGGCATTGAAGCCAGAAACAGCTTGAACAATGTGGTGGATGCGCTGATCTTTGGAGCGGGCCTCACTATTTTTGTGGTCTATGTGTTTTTGAATTCTTGGCGATCCACCCTCATTACTGCGCTGTCATTGCCCACTTCTGTGATTACGGCATTCATCGCCGTTTGGTTGTGTGGCTTCACACTTAACTTTATGAGTTTGCTTGGCTTGTCCTTGGCCATTGGTGTTCTGATTGATGACGCCATTGTGGTTCGAGAAAACATCGTGCGGCATATGGAACGTGGCGCTGACAGACGAACCGCGGCATTGAACGGCACTTCCGAAATTGGCATGGCAGTGGCAGGCACCACGTTCTCGATTGTGGCGGTGTTCATTCCCGTGGGCTTCATGCCTGGGGTTTCTGGCGAATGGTTCCGTCCATTCGGTCTGACTGTGGTGGCCTCGGTTTTGGTGAGCTTGTTGATTTCATTCACGCTAGACCCCATGTTGTCCGCCTACTGGGGTGACCCCCCTGGAGAGCACCTCAAGCCTAAAACAGGCATCAGCCTGAAACTTCAGCAATTCAATGCCTGGTTTGACCATCAGGCCGATCGCTATGGCAACGTCATTGCCTGGGCCTTGCACCATCGACGTTGGATGATCACGTTTGCAGTGGTCAGTTTCTTTGCAGCCATCTTTTTGCAATATCAGTTTGGCGGTTCTAGTTTCTTACCGAAGTCAGATGGCAAAACGCTGGCCATTGATGTGCGTACGCCTGCCAGTAGCAATTTGGACTACTCACGCATGAAGTTGGAAGCTGCTGCTGTCATGGCCCGCAGCTTGCCCGAAACCAAGGCGACCAACAGTTATGTGAACCCAGGTGGTGGCCGCATTTATGTGGACATTGGCAAAAGCACCGAACGCAAGCGCACCGCGCAAGACATTGCCATTGAATTGCGCAAACGCACCTCGCAATTGGTTGGCGCTGAATACACCGTACTCGACGACCTGTCGAATGGTGCAGCCAAACCCGTACAGATTCGTTTCAGCGGCACCGACTCGCGCAAGCTCTTGGCCATCACCAGCGATTTCATGGAGAAATTGCGTCAAGTGCCGGGTGCAGTTGATGTGGGTTTGTCTCAGCAAGATCCACAAAACGAATTGCAAATTGAACTGGACCGCGGTTTGGCCAATTCACTGGGCATTTCCGTCACAGACACTGCCAATGCCCTGCGCGTCGCATTTGCCGGCATTGAGGTAGGCGACTGGGTGGACCCCACTGGCGAGTCTCGCGATGTGGCCATTCGCTTGGCACCCGAAGACCGCATGAGTGTCTCCAACATCGAGCGCTTGCCCATCACTGTTAGCGGCATGAACACCGTGGTTCCTCTGGCACAAATTGCCAAGGTCTCCATGGGCAAAGCGCCTTCCAAAATTGAGCACTCCGATGGCAAACGGACCATTGGTGTTTCAGCCAACGTCCAAGGCCGCTCATCTGGCGAGGTGACAGCCGATGCGCTGAAGATTGCCAAAAGCATCAACTTTCCAGAGGGCTATGGCATTGAGCTGGATGTCCATTTGAGCGCTGACGGCGAGGCGGTGGTCTTTCACGACGACACCCTGCAACGGACCTGTGGGATCGAAGGCCGTTTGCGCGACCGCACTGTGGCAGACCTGGGCAAGCTGGCCCTATCAGGAACCGATGAGACCATCCCTACCCTCGCCGATGCCCTGACCCTGATCGGCCACCGCGCTCTGGTCCATATCGAGCTCAAGACCCCGTTTGGAGAAGTCGGGCCGCTGGAGCGCCGTGTGTCAGAGATCTTGCTCGATCATAATGGCCCAACCTGCATCATCGGCTTTAACCCCTATAGCCACGCCTGGTTTGCCCAGCACCATCCGCAGATCCTGCGCGGTCTGGATTCCTATTCCTACACCGACAGCCATTCGAGCCATGTGGCACCGGAGCAGCGCCGCGCTTTTGCTGCGCTGGAACATGTCGCCATTGCCAAGCCGCACTTTCTAGCCCTCGGCATCGACATGCTGCCGAGTCCCAAGGCGGACCTTTATCGCGCGGACGGCATGCCCGTTCTGGCCTGGACGATCCGCAAGCCCGAACAGTGGGAACGGATTAAGGACCACTGTGACAATATGATTTTCGAAGGCTTTGCGGCGTGAGGCTGGGCCATTCATGATCAGTTTAAAGCCTGCCGTGCGCGTCCATCGCCGCGTCTCTGAAATTGGCCGCGAGGGCTGGGAAGCCTGCACTTCTAATGCAGAATATGCCTCCAACCCCTTCATAAGTTACGATTTTATCGATTCTCTAGAACTGTCCGGCTGCGCCGTCGCTCAGACTGGATGGGCCCCGCACCACCTTGCCGTCGAGGATGAGGCCGGACAGGTGGCAGCCGTCATGCCGCTCTATCTGAAGTCCCACTCGCAGGGTGAATATGTCTTCGACCATTCATGGGCCGACGCCTATCAGCGGGCCGGTGGGCGCTACTATCCTAAGCTCCAGTGCGCTGCGCCCTTCTCGCCGGTCACGGGGCCGCGCATGATGGTCAGGGCCGATGTTGATCCGGTGATCGCCAAGCGCACCCTGCTCGGCGGGGCGGTGTCGCTCTGCGAGCGGCTGGAGGCGTCGTCGGTGCACGTCACCTTCCCATCCAAGGCTGACTGGGACTTCCTCGGCGGCGAGGGCCTGCTGCAGCGGCAGGACCAGCAATATCACTGGCACAATAATGGCTATGAGACGTTCGACGATTTCCTTGGGGCCCTGTCCTCCAACCGGCGCAAGACCATCCGCCGCGAACGGCGTGATGCTCAGGCGGGCCTCGAGATCGTTGGCCTGACTGGCAAGGACCTGACCGAAGAGGCTTGGGACGCTTTTTACCAGTTCTATGAGGACACCGGCGCGCGCAAGTGGGGCCGCCCCTATCTGAACCGGCCGTTCTTCTCGATGATGGGCGAGCGGATGGCAGACCGGGTACTGCTGATCATGGCCAAGCGCGACGGACGCTATATTGCTGGGGCGCTGAACCTGCTGGGCGACGACTGCATCTATGGCCGCAACTGGGGGGCGGTCGAGGATGTGCCGTTCCTGCATTTCGAGCTCTGCTACTATCAGGCTATCGAGCACGCCATCCGCCTTGGCCTGCCCCGCGTCGAGGCTGGCGCTCAAGGTCAACACAAGATCGCCCGCGGCTATCTGCCCGCGCCGGTCTATTCGGCCCATTTCATCGCTGACCCTGCCCTGCGCGAGCCCGTGCGGCGCTATCTGGATCAGGAACGGGCTGCCGTTCAAAATGAGATGGACTGGCTAGCCGAGGAATATTCCCCTTTCAAGGCGGGCAGTTGACGCCCCCTTCCCCCTCTGGAGACCTGACCCATGAGCCTCTCGGGCCAATATGACGACAACAATATCTTCGCCAAGATCATTCGCGGGGAGATTCCGGCGGTAAAGGTCTATGAGGACGATGCCGTGCTCGCCTTCATGGATGTGTTCCCGCAATCCAAGGGCCACTGCCTGGTCATTTCCAAGACCGCCAAGGCGCGCAACCTTTTAGAGATCGACCCTCAAGCGCTGGTGGCCGTGATGGAAACGGTTCAAAGGCTCGCCAAGGCCGTCACCGCCGCCTTGAACCCCGACGGCGTGGTCATCACCCAGTTCAACGGCGCTCCGGCTGGACAGACGGTGTTCCACCTGCATTTCCACATCATCCCCCGCTATGAGGGCGTCGCTCTGGCTGGTCATGGCCATGGAAACATGGCTGATATGGCTGAGTTGCAGGCACTGGCGGCACAGGTCTCAGCGGCACTGTAGTCGCCATCCGCGGGGAACTCGGCGGTTAGAGAGCCGCTATCCCCCAAGAGAGCCCTCCCCCCGAGGGAGAGGGTTGGGTGAGGGCCTTATTCACCTATTGAAAAAGTCCCCCTACCCCGGCTTCGCCGGTACTGCCCCCAAAGGGGGAAGATTTACCGTCCTGAGCTCTTCCCCCTCTGGGGGAAGTGGCGCGAAGCGACGTAGGGGGCCTTGTTTTGTCTATTCCACCAACTCAGGTTCGGCATCTTCAGCGGACTTAGACGCTGAGCCAGCCCCCTTACCAGACTCGATGTCGAAGCCGATCTTGCCCTCGACGAGCTTGATCTTGACGTGACCGCCACGGACCAGCTTGCCGAATAGGATCTCGTCCGCGAGCGGCATCTTGATGTGCTCTTGGATAACCCGCGCCAGAGGCCGGGCACCGTAAAGCTCATCAAAGCCGTTCTTCGCCAGCCAGTCAGCAGCATCGTCGGCCAGTTCCAAGGTCACGCCGCGATCGGCCAACTGGACCTCAAGCTGCATGACGAACTTGTGGACCACCTGACGGATAACCTCGGCATTCAGGGACTTGAAGGCCACGACGGCGTCGAGACGGTTGCGGAATTCTGGGGTGAAGATGCGCTTGATCGCAGCCTCATCCTCACCTTCCGACTTGCCCCGGCCAAAGCCGATGACATTGCGCTGGCTGTCAGCGGCCCCGGCATTGGTGGTCATGATCAGAACCACATTGCGGAAGTCGACCTTCTTGCCGTTCGCGTCGGTCAGCACCCCGTGGTCCATGACCTGCAGCAGGATATTGTAGACGTCCTGGTGAGCCTTCTCGATCTCGTCGAGCAACACCACCGCATGGGGGTGCTGATCAACCGCGTCGGTCAGAAGACCGCCCTGATCGTGACCGACATAGCCCGGAGGCGCGCCGATCAAACGGCTAACCGTATGACGTTCCATATATTCGGACATGTCAAATCGCAGCAGCTCGATGCCCAAGGTCATGGCCAACTGCTTGGCCGCCTCGGTCTTACCCACGCCGGTAGGGCCGGAGAACAGATAGCAACCGATTGGCTTTTGCGGATCACGCAAACCGGCCCGGGCCATCTTCATGGCGCTGGACAGTTGCTTGATCGCCGTATCTTGGCCGAACACTGCGCGTTCCAGATCGGCTTCCAGCGTCTTGAGCGACTCTGCATCGGTCTTGGAGACAGACTTTGGCGGGATACGGGCGATCTTGGCCACGATGGCTTCGATCTCCTTGACCCCCAAGGTCTTCTTACGCTTGGCCTCAGGGACCAGCATCTGCGAGGCACCGGCCTCGTCGATGATGTCGATGGCCTTGTCCGGCAGCTTACGGTCCGTGATGTAACGCGCCGACAGTTCCACAGCCGCCTTGATGGCGTCGTTGGTATATTTGAGCTTATGGAAGTCCTCGTAATAGGGCTTCAAGCCTTTGAGAATTTTGATGGAATCCTCAACGGAGGGCTCGTTAACGTCGATCTTCTGGAACCGGCGCACAAGGGCGCGGTCCTTTTCGAAGTGCTGACGGAACTCCTTATAGGTCGTCGAACCCATGCAGCGCAGGGTGCCTGATGCCAATGCAGGCTTCAGCAGGTTCGAGGCGTCCATAGCCCCGCCCGATGTTGCGCCCGCGCCGATCACCGTATGGATCTCGTCGATGAACAGGATGGCGTTGGGGTGGGCCTCCAACTCCTTCATCACCTGCTTGATCCGCTCTTCGAAGTCACCGCGATAGCGGGTCCCGGCTAGAAGCGAGCCCATATCGAGGCTGAAGATGGTGGCACCATCAAGGACCTCAGGGACCTCATGGTTGACGATCTTCCGGGCCAAGCCCTCGGCGATAGCGGTCTTGCCAACGCCCGGATCACCGACCAGCAGAGGATTGTTCTTGGTCCGGCGGCAAAGGATTTGGATGGCGCGATCCACCTCAGCCGTACGGCCGATCAAGGGGTCAACCTTGCCCTGCCGGGACTTCTCATTGAGATTGACGCAATAGGCCTCTAGGGCCTCGCCTGCGGGCTTGCCCGAAGACTTCTCGCCCTCTTCGCCGTCGCCCGAGCCCTTGACGGGTTTGGCTTCAGACGCACCGGGCTTCTTGGCAATGCCGTGGGCGATATAGTTGACCGCGTCATAGCGGGTCATGTCCTGCTCTTGCAGGAAGTAGGCCGCGTGGCTTTCGCGCTCGGAGAAGATGGCCACAAGGACGTTGGCCCCGGTCACCTCGTCTCGACCTGACGACTGGACATGGATCACGGCGCGTTGGATCACGCGCTGGAAGCCCGCCGTCGGCTTGGCCTCTTCGCCGTCATCGACGATCAGAGACTTCAGTTCCACGTCCAAATAGTTGATCAGGCTCTTACGCAGAGCGACAACATCAACGTCACAGGCGTTCATCACCCCCGCAGCGTCTTCATCGTCGGCGAGCGACAGCAACAGATGTTCAAGCGTGGCATATTCATGCTTACGCTGGTTTGCGAAGTCTACGGCCCTGTGAAGGGTCTCTTCGAGGTTGCGCGAGAACGAAGGCAAAGGCGACCTCTCAATCCTTTTCCATGGTGCACTGGAGCGGGTGCTGATTACGGCGCGCGGTATCGATCACCTGGGCAACCTTTGTTTCGGCCACCTCATAGGTAAAGACACCACAGACACCGATCCCGTGTTGATGAATCTGCAGCATGATCAGCGTGGCGTCTTCGCGCGATTTGTTGAAAAACCGCTCCAAAACATAAACCACGAACTCCATCGGCGTGTAGTCATCATTCAGAATCAACACGCGATAGAGCGAAGGCTTTTGCGTCTTCGGCTTTACCTGTGTGACAACCCCGACGCCAACGCCGTTGTTCTGACCACCTTGCTTACGCTCGGCCATCAACAAAGCTCTCCAAAGCGCCGGGCAACTGACCCCGGCACCTGTGATTAGATATGGAAACAATGGCAGTTTGAAAGGGCTAACGTCACTTGAGCGGTGGATTAATTGCTCAAAGCCCATCTTTCGTCATTTACGTACAAAAAAGGCCCCAGACGCAGAGGTCTGAGGCCCGATTTGATCAGGCACCAAGCGGTGCCCGCTGCCTTCCGCGACTAGCGAGCAGCTTGCATCTTCTCGACCATGGCCGTGACGCGCGCATTCAGAGGCGTCATCGAGTCTTTCACCGAGGCGGCGGCGGTTTCAGACATCTTCGTCATCTGCGCCATCATGGTTTCCATCGCCGACTTGGCGTAGGCGGTCTGAAGCTCAACAGCTTCTTGGACGCTCTTGGCGGAGGTCAGCGACTTTGCGGCCGCGACTTGGTTTTCCATCGACTCTTTCGAGAAGGCGATGACCTGTGCGCCGAGGGCTTCAGCGCCCTTGGTAGCCGCAGTAACCGAAGCAACGACGGCTTCGAGATTGTGCTTGGATTGGGCATTGACGTCGTTCAGGGCGGACAGGGACTTTTCGACCTGCTCCTTGAAAGCCGTGCTGCCAGCCGAGGTGAACTGCTCGACGGTCTTTTTCATGGTTTCAGCGCCGTTCGCCATATCAAGTCTCCTAGATGTGCGCGTGATCCGCGCCGTGAATGCTGATGCGATACCGCACCGCACCCTATGAAAGTGCCGAAACCGAGCCTGAGCCCGCCTTCGTGAGCATTCTCATGCCATAGGGGCAGAATCGGGTCAAGAATTTTTTGTGCAGTGCACAATATCCGGCCTAAAGATGGTGCGACGCAACAATACCGAAAAATATGAGACAGATAGCGCTAGAAGCATTTTGTTAACCTAGACGAAACACCCGCAAGCACATCATACTCCTCACTTGCGGCATGCTGGTCGCCTCTCATCGATGGACATATGCGCATGCTCAAGCAAGCCCGCCGCGCCCTCGCCCCACTCTGTGCCGTTCTGGCGATGACAGCGGGCCTGACGATCTCCTCGGCGCAGTCCGCGCGGGCGGCATCTATGGCTTCCGAAGCGCGATATGCCTCCATCGTTGTTGACGCCAATTCGGGCGAAGTGCTCTACGCCAAGAAAGCCGATAGCCCGCGCTATCCAGCGTCGATTACCAAGGTCATGACGCTCTATCTGGCGTTCGAGGCCCTATCCCAAGGCAAGCTTCACCTGAATGACACGATCGTCGTATCTCGCCGCGCGGCAGGTCAGGCCCCGACCAAGTTGGGCCTTCGCGCTGGCAGCACCATCACGGTCGATCAGGCCATGCGCGCGGTTGCGGTGAAGTCGGCGAACGACATGGCCACGGCCCTTGCGGAAAAGATCGGTGGATCTGAAACCCGCTTCGCAACCTTGATGACCCTGCGTGCTCATGAGCTGGGCATGGTCAATACCCACTTCGCCAATGCGTCGGGCCTGCCCGACAAGCGCCAGCTTTCCAGCGCCCGCGATATTGCCATCCTGTCGCGCGCTGTGATGCGTGACTATCCGCAATATTATTCCTATTTCGGCCAGCGCCAGTTCAGCTTCCAAGGCCAGACACTCAAGAATCACAATGGTTTGCTCGGCAAGATGCCCGGCGTTGACGGCCTAAAGACTGGCTTTACGGCGGCTTCGGGCTTCAACCTTGCCGCTTCTGCGGTGCGAGACAATCGCCGCCTGATCGCCGTGGTGCTCGGCGGCAATTCGACTGCTGCCCGTGATAACCATGTCGAAGACCTGCTAGAAACCGGCTTTGACGTCATCCGACGCCGCAAAAACGGTGAGCGCATCACCGTCGCTCAGAACCTGTTTGAGGATGAGCCAACCGGGACGATGTCACGCGTGCCAACGGAGCAGGGATCAGCAGATCAAGACGGCCTTAAAATCGTTATCGGCGGCGACAAGGATCGTCCAGTTCCGTCTCGGATCGCGGCGGCCAAATCAGAGCCCCAGAAGGCCGGAGATTGGCTGGTTCAGGTCGGAGCCTTCCGTAGTCGTGGACAGGCTGAAGATCATCTTCATAGCATGAGCAAGCGCTTTGGCCGTGAATTCGCCGCCTATCGGGGTTCGGTGGAAGACGCGGTGAACGGCTATTTCCGCGCTCGATTTACCGGCTTCACCGCCGCTGGGGCCCAGCAGGCTTGCCAAGTGCTTGCAGCGCGTAAGCTGACCTGCATGGCGATTGACACCGGTCGCTAGGTCTAAGAGCCCTTCAAAAGGCGATCACGCGCCGCATTCAGCTGTGCAGCTAGCCCCGCTGTACCCCCATGGTCAGGGTGGGCCATGCGCATGAGCCGACTATAGGCGGCGCGGATGTCCGCCTTGCTCGCCGTTTCGCTTACCCCCAGAAGATCCCGCGCTTCCTTCAAACCCACGGGCTCCACCTTGTTTGGAGCCTGACGCGATGCCCGAGGGCCGCCCCGCGTTCCCAGCGCTAGACCTGCGCCCAAGGTCAGCAGCACCAAGACCTTACCCCAAGCCCCGCGTGCGCCCCAAAAGGCTGCAGTGGCGAAGAGGCCCATCGACAACGCCGCCGATAAGACCTTCGCCCCCTCGGTTCGCAACCATCGGCTACGCCGGGCTGCCCATAGGACAAGGGCCAGGATCACCGCCCCGACGAGGAGGTACTTAATCAAAGATCAGACGCAGCGGTCGCTGGGCCAGCACTGGCCCCAGCACTGGCCCCAGCACTGGCTAATGTGGTTTCACCCACATAGTCCGAGAGGCCGACAAACTGCATCAGGGCCCGTAACTCTTGACGCGCGGCGACATGTTGAAGCGAAACAGGCACCGGCCTGACGGTCGGAGACAGGTCAGCAATGGTCAGGCCGAAGGGAAAGAGCTCGCGATAGATCACCCGGTCCCGAAGGCCCGGCCCCATGCGAAAGCCCACGCGGCGACTGAGGGCCGTCATGCGATCCTCGACCCTCTTGCGATTGCGCGCCTCTGTGGTGGCCAAACGATTGCGCAGGACCACCCAGTCCAGCGACGTGCCACGGCTCATGGCCTTGACCTTGCGCGCCTCCCAGACCGTCTCTGAATAGATACTGGGCTTGAGCAGTTCCAAGGTCACAGGGTCAACGTGGCCCAGAAGGTCGAAGTCGACAAAGCTGTCATTCATCGGGGTAATGATCAGGTCCGCTCGGCCATGGGCGGCGCGAGACAGTTCGGTGTCCCCGCCCGGCGTGTCGATGACCACGAAGTCGGCACTGTCGAGTGCCTGAGCAAAGACCTCTTCGAACAGTTTGAGTTTGGTTTCTGAGTCCTGCTTGGCGAGAGCGGCCCCGTCGTCGGCGAGCAAAAGATTGTTCGGTTCGGGAAGCGAGACCTTGGCCGCCTCGATCCAAACCTTACGGTTCATAAAAAATCGCGCCGTCGATTGCTGGCGCAGATCCAAATCAATGACTGCGATCTTTGCACCGCCATGAAGGAGTGCGGTGATCAGATGGATGGCGATGGTAGACTTACCCGCCCCGCCCTTCTCGTTGCCGATGACAATTACGCGAGCTTGCGACACACGATCACTCCTACCGCCAAGGCTCGCAATTCGGCGGCCACAGGCGAGGCTGTTTCTACGCTGACCGCCGCCTTCGCGGAAGACAGATTCCCGCGACGATGAGACCAATTGCACAATTGGAAAAATCGGACTTGAAACTAGCGCTGAAATTTGGCCTACGGGCCCCCCGATCACGAAAGCCAGTCTCCCTATGCCATCGGTGACCATCGACCAAGTCCCGACGCCCTTGCCGATTGTTCGGTCGGTGGCAGAGCTGCGCGCGACCGTGGCCGGTTGGCGCAAGGCGGGCCTGAGCGTGGCTGTGGTGCCGACCATGGGCGCGCTGCATGACGGTCACCTGAGCCTCGTGCGCTTGGCAAAGACCAAGGCCGACCGGGTCATCGTCACCGACGACAACCCGCGCTCGGAGGTCCCCGCTGCGATCCGCGCCGACGTTCTGGCCGGGGCAAGGGGCGCGAGGGAGATCGGCGACCGGCGCGAGGCGATCCGCGCGGCCGCCAAAGCGATTGCGATGCCGGCCTCGGTCAGCATGACTTTCCTGGGCGCGTCGGGCGCGTACGAAAATTCGCTGTCGAACCAGCTGTGGCTGATCCTGGCGGCGGTGATCTGCGTCTACATCGTGCTCGGCGTGCTGTACGAGAGCTATATCCATCCGCTGACGATCCTGTCGACGCTGCCG
>CALFYB010000033.1 GCA_937952995.1 uncultured Caulobacteraceae bacterium | reverse complement strand
CTACCTCGAGCCAAACTTTTGTTCCGGCCTTTCCTGTGGCGGTGAATTGCAGGGCCGTCAGGTCATCTCCGGTCCAGGGTGCCCGGCCCGTCAGGGCGCTGAACGGAACCCGCACGGTGCGCCAGTCACTCCCGGCGCTGAAGGCCTGGCCCCAACGGCCACCTGTCCCCTCAAACCCCAGACCATAGGTGCCGTCCCCCCGGACCTCGAATTGCAGGCCCGTGAAGCCGCGAAGGTCCATGGGCTGGATACTGCCTCGCGACAGGGGGAAGGTCGCTCCGGCGATCGGGGCAGATTTTACAGAGAGTCTGGCCGCAATCGACAGGGCATGGCCCCCGGCTGGCCGGGCAAAGGTCTGGCTGACCTCGACTGTGCGATCGCTGCCGCCATCGAATTCATCGGTCCGCAGGGTGTCCAGTTGTGTGCGACCGTCAGGGCGCTCGAAGTCATCCACCAGGGCCGTTTTCAGCACCAGGGAGGGCAGGGTCTTTGCGGCATTGGCGTTCATGGCGGGGGCACCGGGCCCGAAGACCAGCTTGCCGTCGATCAGAACCCGGTCAATCTTCCGGACATCGGCAATATCCTTCCAGGGCTCGCCCTTGATGAGCACCAGATCGGCGCGCTTGCCGGCCTCGATCACGCCCCGGTCTGAGATCTGGTCCATCAGGCGTGCGCTGTCAGACGTACCTGCCATCAGGGCCTCGGTCGGTGTCAAACCGGCCCGCACGAGCAGTTCCATTTCGTGCAGGGTTGAGATGCCATGCTGGGTTCCGGGCATGCCCGCATCCGTGCCCAGGCCGATGGTCACACCTGCATCATGCAGGGCCTTGGCGTTGGCAAGAGCATAGTCGAATTTCTGAAAGGCCTGGACATTGCGCGGATCGTTGGCGTCACGGGCGGTCTGGCCAGGCTTGACGGGTTCATAGACCGCCAGGGTCGGGGTGATACTGGTTCCTCCGGCCTTGATCGCGGCGACAGACGCCGGGTCCAACAGACGATCCTGTATGGCATGGGTAATGACGTCCACCTTCGCCTTGCCAGCCACAACGCCGCGATCGGCTGTCACCGTATGGGTCAAGACCTTGAGGTTATATTTGTGGGCCGTCTCGACGACCGCCGAAAGGGTGGCGACATCCATGCTGGTATTGTCCGGTGCCACGCCATAGCGCCAACCATCGGTAAAGGTCTTGATCAGGTCGGGTTGGTAGGCGATCAGGCTTTCGACGGCCAGCTTGGCCGCATCTGGGGTATTGACCCATTTGGTGGTCGCGGTGTCGGCCCAGTCAGCACCGTGCCCGCCGGGCGTTGAGATCCGCGCAGCAAAATTGACGTGCGGTGCTGTTATGGCCGCAAGCCAAGAACGGCGCGGCGCATAGGACTCCGGTGCCGCGTTGAAATCATCAACCGTCGTCACCCCCGCTGCAAGATAGGCCTCGGCGATCTGAGGGGTCGTGGAAGGCACCCCCGCCGGTGTCCAATGGGTGTGTAGATCAATGAAGCCGGGCAGCAGGGCTTGGCCCTCAGCCTTGATGATCTCCGCCCCTCTAGGAGCCGGAACGTTGGGGCCAACGGCCTCGATCCGCCCGTCCTTGATAATCACGTTGGCCTTGAAGGGCGCAGCGCCTGTGCCATCAAAGACCGTGGCCCCCATAATCGCCACGGTTTGGGACGGCGCGCGGGTCGCAGCCGAGGTGAGTAGTCCCAGAATCGCGACAAGCGCTAGGCCGGATCGGTTCAATATGCGTGACATTCCAGCAGGTCCCATTCTCGGCTCACAGATTCCCGCGATCGGGATCCGTCTATCTTGGACCTAGTTTGGACGATTTTTTCGGTACGCACCAAACTCAATTAAGTCATTTGGAGGGTAAAACGCCCCGCCTTTGTGAGGCGGGGCGCTATTTTAGGCGATTTCCGTGATGAATTGGTCGCGTGGGCGGCGGACCTTTTCAAGATTGACCAGCCAGTCGCCTTCGTCTTGGCGATAGCCGAGCGGCACAATCACAACGCTTCGCAAGCCGCGTGCGCCGAGGTTCAAAATTTCATCGAGGGCTTTGCTATCAAAGCCTTCCATCGGGGTGCTATCGACCTCTTCGAAAGCGGCTGCGATGAGCGCTGCGGACAGGCCAATATAGGCTTGGCGGGCGGCATGCTCGAAATTGGCTTCGGCGCTGCGCGTCGGATAGGTCGCGAGCAACATCTGGCGATAGTTCTCCCAGCCCTCATTCTTAAAGCCGCGAATATCGTTGGTCAGGTCAAACATGTGGTTGATGCGCTCGGGCGTATAGTTGTCCCATGCGGCAAAAACCAGCAGGTGCGAGCCTTCGGTGACCTGAGCCTGGTTCCAAGCGATCGGTTGAATACGGGCGCGCACTTCGGCGCTAGTGACCACGATGATCTCATAGGGCTGCAGGCCGCTAGAGGTGGGGGCCAGACGGGCGGCTTCGAGGATGCGCTCGACCTTGTCTTGCGACACGGTCTTGGACGGATCCATCTTCTTGGTGGCGTAACGCCAATTGAGTTTCTCGATCAGCGGGGAGGGCGTGGTCATGGTGTTGGCTTTGTCCTGAGGATGGTGTGGCGGATAAAACGCGCCAGAGCAGGCCCTAGGCGGTGCAAGGCCTATATCATTGGTTATTCAGATCGTCCGCTACCTAAGCGCAAGGCTCATCAGATTCGTTGGAGGCGGCGACCTTCGAACTGGCTGCCCGCAGCATCGACCTCGAACCGGGAAACCAACGTCATGAGGTTGTCCGCTTCGCCGCGTAGAGAATGACCGGCAGCGGTGCTTTCTTCAACCATGGCCGCATTTTGCTGGGTCATGCGATCCATTTCATTGACGGCCGTATTGATCTGCAGAAGGCCTGCGGACTGCTCTTGAGCGGAGGATGCAATCTGTGTCACCACGCTATTGATGATCGTGACCTGCTCGGCGATGCGGTTCAAAGCCTGTCCGGTTTGCCCGACCAGAGCGACGCCTTCACTGACTTGGCGGCTGCTGGCAGAGATAAGGATCTTGATTTCTTTAGCGGCATCCGCTGACCGCTGGGCCAAGGCCCTGACCTCGGAAGCGACGACGGCGAAACCACGCCCGGCATCGCCTGCGCGGGCCGCTTCCACGCCGGCATTTAGCGCCAATAGGTTTGTTTGGAATGCGATCTCGTCGATGACGCCAATGATTTGACTGATTTGGTTGGCTGAGGTCTGGATCTGGCCCATGGATGTCACGGCCGCATTGACGACCTCGCTGGACTCCTCCGCATCCTTCTTGGCCTTTGCAACCGTGTCACGCGCCCGTTCAGCACCGGCAGCGGTCTGGCGCACAGTCGAGGTGATTTCCCCAAGGGCTGCGGCGGTCTGTTCTAGGCTCGCAGCCTGCTGCTCGGTACGGCGCGCCAGATCATCAGAGGCCTGCGCAATCTCGCTGGTTCCGCTGCGGATGCTCCCACTGCTGGAAGCAATGGCGCGCAACGCCTCTTGCATCTGCGAAACAGCGCTGTTGAAGTCAGAGCGCAGTTTTTCATATTGCGGCGCGACCGGGTCGCTCAGGCGGGCGGTGAGGTTGCCATCGGCTAAGCGCAGCAATTGGCTACCCATTGCCTCAACAACCACCTGCTGATCATGATTTGAAGCCGCAAAACTCTGCTCTAGAGCCTTGAGCTTGTCGTCCAGTTGCTGTTGGAAGGCCATCGCTTCGGCCTCGAGGCGGGCCCTCTGGATCGCACCTTCTTTAAAGGCCAGAACCGAGACCGCCATCTTGCCGATCTCATCCTTACGACCCGCTCCCGGTACCGTAACCTGGTTATCCCCTCCGGCTAGACGCTGCATGACGGCTGCCATGGACAGGATCGGTTGGGCCACACCGCGCACGACGGTGTTGAAGGCGAAGATAAAGGTGATGACGGTTGCGACCGTTATGATCCGCATCAACAGGGTCGCAAGAGCCGATGCCTTGTTCGCCGATGCGCCCTCTTGCTTGGACACCCGCATTTGTAGGTCGGTCAATTTGCTGACCTTATCGGTGACCGGATCAATCGCGCCGTACATCTCCTGCGTGGTGAAGGCTTCGAGCGCAGATTGATCGTTCGCTTTCAAGATCTGGGTCAGCCGCGCGATAGCCCGGTCTGCCGGAACCATTGCCTGCTCAGCAGCCTCGACCAGCCCCTTTTCTTCGGGCGTCAAATAGGTCTGGGTATAGGCAGACCAGTTAGAATGGATCGCACTGTTGGCCGCCTCGACGTTTTTCAAGCCCTGTTGCCAACTAATCTGACCGGTCCTGGTCTTCCATGCCGTATCGACAATGTTGATGGCGTAGAGGTCGCTTACCGTCTTCAAGCTTTCCATCGGAACGACGCGATCATTGATGATGGTGTCGATCTTGCCGGTCGCGTGGGTCATGGAGAAATAGCCAGCCATTCCGATCACGGCGGCCATGACCGCCAGTGCAAAAATGGCAGCGACTAATTTTGCCTGAATGGATTGCAGCACCGAATTTCCCCGCGAGTTACGTTAGTGATCGCTAACGTAGAAGCTATTGATGAGGGGTTACCAAGGCGTGACAATGCCTATTTTTTGGGCGAGATGTCGCATGCTGACGGTTCGGTTGTTCACCGATCCGTATGGCTCACGCCGCTGCGCGCCCAGCGATATCGTGCAGTGCTGGATCAAGGCCCGCACCCATCATGTCGATGAAATTGTCGCGGTAGAACCGGCGTTTGATCCGTTCATCCACGCCTGCAAGGCTGTCATTGAAGCGCTTCAGAGGGTTGCGACCGCCTTCGACATGCGGGAAATCTGATGAGAAGAGGATCATCTCTTCGCCCGAATTTTCTATGATCCAGCGGGTATCTTCGTGCGGGTAGGGGGTCACGCGCAGTTGACGACGCAAGATCTCGCTGGGTTTGGCCGAAAGCGTCTGTAATCGTTCTTCCTTGCCAAAGGCGGCGACGCCGGAATCGAGGAACTTCATCAGGCTCGGAAGCCATGAGGCCCCCAGCTCAATGGCCCCAAATTTGAGGCGCGGGAACCGGTCAAAGACACCATCAATGACAAGAGCCGACAGAGTTTGCCAGACGCTGAGCGGAATGGACATGAAGCTTAGCGAGGTGAAGTTCTCATCGCCGCCATGGAAGTCTTTGACGTAGGGCAGGCCATTTTCCAGATAGGCGTTTTGCATCTTTTCCTCGCCCCCGACGTGGAAGAGGATCGGCACGCCTGCCTCTTGAGCCACGGCCCACAGGGCATCAAGCTCGCGGTGGCTCGG
>CALFYB010000032.1 GCA_937952995.1 uncultured Caulobacteraceae bacterium | reverse complement strand
GGCTTGCTCAACCGGATCACCGGCGTCGCGCAGGGCTAAAAAATTGACGCCCTTGACCACGCGGCCGTCCTTGACGTCGAGACAGGGAATGACGCGGACCTTCAGCATGATCTGTCCTTAGGCCGCCCGGCGCTTTTGCGCGGCGGCGAGCACTTCAGAAGGTACGATGGCCCCATTATAGAGGGCGCGGCCAAGGACTGCTCCGGCGATAGCCACGCCCGGACGGGCCTGAAGGCGGGTAATGTCATCGATCGAGGCAAAGCCACCCGATGCAATAACGGGAATATTGACCGCGTCGGCGACGGCACCGACAGCCTCGACATTGACCCCGGTCAGGGCACCGTCACGGCCAATATCGGTGACGATCAGGGCCGCGACCCCCGCATCCTCGAACCGGCGCGACAGGGTGACGGCATCCAGATCCGATGCTCCGACCCAGCCATCGACAGCGACCATGCCATCGCGAATATCGACCGCCACCGCGATCTGTTCAGGAAAGGCAGCGGCGGCGCGGCGAACCATGTCGGGATCGCGCACAGCGACCGTGCCCAAAATGACCCGGCTCACCCCAGCTTCGATCCAACGCTCAACCGCTTCGAAGGTGCGAATGCCGCCGCCGAGCTGCACGGGAATCGAGATGGTGCGCAAGATTTCGCTGACCGCATCGGCATTGACGGGCCGACCCTCGATTGCGCCATTGAGGTCGACAACATGCAGCCATTCAAAGCCATCCGCGGCAAAGCGAGCGGCCTGATCGGCGGGCGAGCTGTTAAAGATGGTTGCCTTGTCCATATCGCCATGGAGCAAACGCACACATTGGCCATCCTTCAGGTCGATGGCGGGGTAAAGTATCATGGCCGCCACTCCAGGAAATTGGCGAGCAGGCGCAGGCCTGCCGATTGTGATTTTTCAGGGTGAAACTGCACGCCCGCGACATTGGCCTTGGCCACGGCGGCGGTAAAGCGCCCCCCGTGATCGACCTGAGCGATGACATCGCCCTGGTCGCTGGGGAACAGGGCGTAGGAATGGGTGAAATACATGTGCGCCCCGGCCTCGAGCCCGCGCAACAGCGGATGGTCGGTCATCTCTTCCAGCGCGTTCCAGCCCATATGGGGGATCTTACACTGAGGGTTATTGGGGGTCAGGGGGCGAACTTCTCCGCCGACCCAGCCAAGGCCTTGCGTCTCGCCGAACTCTAGACCGCGCTCGGCCAACAGCTGCATGCCGACACAGACCCCCAAGAACGGCTTTGCGCCCTGCTGAACCGCCTCGGTCATGGCCTCAATCACGCCAACCCGCTCGCCTAAGGCCCGCATGCAGGCGGCAAAGGCTCCGACGCCGGGCAGCACGAGACGGTCAGCAGCCGCAATGATTTTTGGATCATCACTGGCGCAGATGTCGAAAGCACCGCTCAGCGTCGCCGCCGCTGCCACGAGGGCCTTTTGGGCCGAGCGCAGGTTTCCCGAGCCGTAATCAATAAGAACAATCTTTTGCATCGGCGCGGTTACAGAACGCCCTTGGTCGAGGCCGCTTGGCCTTGGGTCTTGGGATCAATCTCCACGGCGGTGCGAAGGGCGCGGGCCAGCGCCTTAAAGCCGCTCTCGGCAATATGGTGATTGTTCTCGCCATAGGCACATTCGAGGTGCACGCAGGCCCCTGAATTCATGGCGAAGGCCTGGTGGAACTCTTTGAACAGCTCCGTATCGAAGTCGCCGATCTTTGGACGGCTGAAGGCGACCTTCCAGACCAGATAGGGCCGGTTGGACAGGTCAATCGCACAGCGGCTCAAGGTCTCGTCCATCGGGATTTCAGCATGGCCGAACCGGCGAATACCGGCAAAGCCATCGAGCGCCTTGGCCATGGCCTGACCCAGAACAATGCCGACATCTTCGACCGTGTGGTGGAAGTCGATGTGCAAATCACCCTTGGCCTCAACCGTCAGATCAAAGCCGCCGTGACGCGCGAAACTGTCCAGCATGTGGTCAAAAAAGCCGATGCCGGTCGAGACCTGAGCCTTGCCCGTCCCGTCCAGATCAATCGTGACCCGGATGTGGGTCTCTTTGGTTTCCCGAACAACTTCGGCGGTTCTCGGTGCAGCCATGGGGACAGCTCCTTTTAAAGGCCAGCTTGGGCAACAAGGTCCTTGAGGGAGACCTGGGGGCGGGGACCATAGTGAGAAATGACTTCGGCGGCGGCTAAGGACCCCAGACGCCCGCAATCGTCGAAGGACCGACCCCGCGCCAGACCAAACAGGAAGCCTGCCGCATATTGATCGCCTGCGCCGGTGGTGTCGAGCACATGGCCAACTGGGCTGGCGGCAATCTGATGGATCTGGTTGTCGGCCAAGATGGTTGAGCCGTGCTCGCCGCGCGTTACCGCCGCAATGTTGGCCCGGCCGCGCATGGCGTCGATGGCGGCATTGACGTCGGTGGTTTCGAACAGGGCGCAGATCTCTGCCTCATTGGCGAAGACGATGTCGACCTCGCTGTCGATGAAGCCCAAAAGCGCAGCGCGGTGGCGCTCAACGACAAAGCTGTCGGACAGGGTCAGGGCGATCATGCGGCTATTGGTGCGAGCAATGGCGGTGGCCTTGGCAAAGGCACGGCGGGCAGCTTCTGGATCGAACAGATAGCCTTCCAGATAGAGGATGCTGGAGGCCGTGATCAGGTCAGGATCGACATCGGCGGCGGTCAGCTGGTTAGACGCGCCCAAAAAGGTCGACATGGTCCTTTGACCATCAGGCGTCACATTGATCAGGCAGCGCGCGGTTGCGGGACCATCGAGCAGGCGCGGAATGTCGAATTGAACGCCGATGGCGCGGATGTCGTGGGCAAAGACGTCGCCAAGCTGATCTTGAGCGACCTTGCCAATATAGGCTGCGGTACCGCCGAGGCTGGCAATGCCCGCCACTGTATTGGCCGCAGATCCGCCGGAGGTCTCGATCCCCGCAGCCATGCGGTCATAGAGCTGAGCGGCCCGGTCGTCGTCGATCAGCGCCATCGAGCCCTTGGCCATGCCTTCGGCCACGAGGAACGCGTCCTGCGCGGGCGAGATGACATCGACGATGGCATTGCCGATAGCGGCGACGTCATATTGGGCGGTCATGGGCGGCGATTACCTGAAAAGCATGAAAAGCGTGCCCTCCTATAGTCTGACTGGCGGCTGAGGGCAAAGGCGCAAGCGGAGCAATTGCGATCAGAGTCCGTTGCCAGCCCCTTAAAGGCGCGTTACCTCGGAAAAATGACCCACAAGCCTCACATCGCGATCCTTGTTCCTTCGCCGGATAACCACCAGCACGATGAGCGCTGGCCGGGCAATTTCGAAACCCTCGCCGCCCCCTTGCGAGCGCTGGGCGCGACGGTTGAGCCTCAGCCTTGGATCGATGGGGCGGCACCGCAGGCCCTGTTGGCCTATGACCGCGTCCTGCCCCTATTGGCTTGGGGGTATCATTTGCGGACCCAGGATTGGTTTGAGCGGCTCGCGCTGTGGCAAGATCTGGGCGTGCGCCTCGACCACAATCCTGAAATTTTGCGCTGGAACACCAGCAAGGCCTATCTGGCTGAGTTGGCGGAGAAGGGCGCGCCCGTCACGCCCAGCCTGATGGTCGATGGGGTGACCGAGGCCGATCTGGTCCGGGCCCGTCAGCAGTTCCAAAGCCAGACCCTGGTCATCAAGCCGCAAATCTCGGCTGGGGCGCACCAGACCCTTGTGGTCCGCGCGGGCGAGCCCATTGATCGCCTGCCCGCCGGTCCGGTGATCTTGCAGCCCTTCTTGCCTGCGGTCGGCGAAGAGGGGGAGCTGTCGCTGTTCTTCTTTGACGGCCAGTTCAGCCATGCAGTGGCCAAGGTCGCCAAGGACGGAGATTTTCGGGTCCAGCCGCAATATGGCGGCGCGACGACGGCCTTTGATCCGAGCTTGGAGGCCCTCGACGCAGCGTCCGCCGTCTTGGCCGCCAGTGGCCGCGATCTAACCTATGCGCGGGTTGATCTGATCCGCTGTCTCGATGGAAGCCTAAGGCTGATGGAGCTGGAGGTGATCGAGCCGGACCTGTTCCTTGCCTTTGCGCCCGACGGCGGAGCGGCCTATGGGCGGGCGATCCTAAAATCGTTCACCTAGAACAGGTCCCTTGAGGGGCACAGGTCCGAAATCGGACAGGTGCTGCATTTGGGCGAGCGGGCCACGCAGATATAGCGGCCCTGAAGGATCAGCCAGTGGTGGGCCCGGGTCAGGGCGCGCTCTGGAACAATGGCCATCA
>CALFYB010000031.1 GCA_937952995.1 uncultured Caulobacteraceae bacterium | reverse complement strand
ATGATCACGTAAGCGCCTTGCCATTCTTCTGAAACAACCTCCTCCCCTCCCTCTTGAGGGGCCTTGTGATGTTCATGCTGACGCGTACGTTGCAACAGTCCAAATATGCATTCATCTATCGCATGCAATGGCACCCAATGAAGTACGCCGCCGCCCCGATGTTGAAAGGAAAATGTCTTTGAAAGCGAGTGTCGTAGCCAATCTTCCCGTGTTTGATTTTGCAGGGTTTCAATATCAAGCTGCACCACTGGCACCAAACTAAAATGAAATAGTGTGAATGCTTTATGTGCCATGAGTCATTCTCCAAATGAATGCAGAACACTATTCAGGATTGCAAACTTCGTCAATTGCCTATGCGAAGGGCGTAGGCAGCAAAGATAAAATTTTATCCCTAGAGTAGACACCCCCCGCCCAAACAAAAACGGCCCCGGATTGCTCCGGGGCCGTCTCTGTAATTCCGCTAAACCCCGGGGGATTTAGGCCAGTTCGCTGTCGGCTTCGATGGCGATGATCTCTGGCAGGGGTTCCATGGCCTCTTCGCGGCTCTGGGTCAGCTGTTCGTCGCGCTTGGCGGCGATGCGTTGCAGGCCACGCAGGTAGGAGCCCGTTCCCGCCGGGATCAGACGACCGACGATGACGTTTTCCTTCAGGCCTTCGAGGGTGTCGCTCTTGCCATGGACCGAGGCGTCGGTGAGGACGCGGGTGGTCTCCTGGAAGGACGCCGCCGAGATGAAGCTGCGGGTCTGCAGGCTCGCCTTGGTGATGCCGAGCAGGACGGGCTGGGTGATGGCTGGACGGCCACCACGCGCTTCGGCCTTGGCATTTTCCTCGTCGAAGTCTGGCTTGTCGAGATGGTCGCCCTTGATCAGGCCGGTATCGCCTGGCTCGAGGATTTCGACCTTCTGCAGCATCTGACGCACGATCACTTCGATGTGCTTGTCGTTGATCGGCACGCCTTGCAGACGATAGACCTCTTGAATCTCGTTCACGAGGAACTCGGCGAGCGCCTCAATGCCTAGGATGCGCAGGATATCGTGCGGATCGGGATTGCCGTCGATCAGATATTCACCCTTGTGGATGGTGTCGCCATCGTGAACCGCGATGTGCTTGCCCTTGGGGATGAGGAACTCGACGGGTTCGCCGCCATCCTCTGGCGTGATCTTGATCCGACGCTTGTTCTTATAGTCGCGTCCGAACTCGACCCGGCCATCCATCTCGGCGATGACCGCGCAATCCTTGGGACGACGGGCTTCGAACAGCTCGGCAACCCGTGGCAGACCGCCGGTGATGTCGCGTGTCTTGGCGCTTTCGGTTGGAAGGCGCGCCAGCACGTCGCCGGGCAGGACCTCGTCGCCGTCACCGACGGAGAGAACCGCGCCCACAGGCAGTTGATAACGGGCTTCACCGCCGTTGGAGAGGCGCATATAGGCCCCGTCCTTGTCGATGACCGCCATGGCTGGACGCAGGTCCGAGCCGCGTGGGCTCGCACGCCAGTCCGAGACCGTCTTGTTCGAGATGCCGGTGGCTTCATCGGCCTCTTCGCGCACGGACAGACCGTCGACCAGATCCTCGTAACGGGCACGGCCCGCCACTTCGGTGATGATCGGGGTGGTGTAGGGGTCCCAGTCGGCCAGACGCTGACCACGCTTGGTGGCCTCGCCGTCCTTAACCCGCAGGCGTGCGCCGTAGGGTGGCTTGTAGGTTTCCCGGTCCTTGCCATCGACCTGAAGGACGATGAGCATGTTGCGGCTCATGACCACCAGCTCGCCCTCGCGTGAGGTCACGGTGGCCCCGCCGACGAACTTCACCGTACCGTCGTTGGTCGCTTCGAAGAACGACTGTTCGGCCACCTGAGCCGTACCACCAATGTGGAAGGTACGCATGGTCAGCTGGGTGCCC
>CALFYB010000030.1 GCA_937952995.1 uncultured Caulobacteraceae bacterium | reverse complement strand
GGCGCGCAAATCTACATTGACACCAACGCCAACGGCCTGGCCGATACCGGTGAGCTGCAAGCGGGCATGCTTACCAGCAGCAAAGGTGCCTTTCTGTTGCCAAAAACCGCACCTGCAGGCACCATCATCGCCGTGGGCGGCATCAGCGTGCTGCTGACCCGGCGCTCTGACAGCTTGCGCAAACATACCGGACAGGTGGCCTTTCCCGGCGGGCGCTGTGATCCCGGCGAGACCCCCGCCCAGACGGCCCTGAGAGAAGCGCATGAGGAGATCGGCCTTGATCCCTCGTTCGTCACCTTGGCGGGTCTGTCGACACCCTATCGGACTGGGACAGGCTTTCATGTCACCCCCGTGGTCGGCTTTGTGAAGCCCGGCTTCGTCCTGACGCCCAATCCGGCCGAGGTCGCCGATGTGTTCGAGACCCCCTTCTCGTTCCTGATGGACCCGCAAAACCATCAGCGCCAGCATCGCGACCTGCCCAATGGCGACCGACGCCATTTCTATGCCATCCCCTACGAGCAATGGTTCATTTGGGGCGCGACGGCGGGCATGTTAAGACAGCTCTATCTACGCCTCTATGGCGAGACCGAAGGGGCGGTGTCGGCATGATCCGCGTGGTTCTGTTTCGGCTGCTACTCGCGGCCTTGCCCCTGATTTTCTACAGTCTTTGGCGTCAGGTCGCCCTGCGCAGCGGCAAACCCATGGGCTCGACCCCGTGGGGCTGGCTGATCGGCCTCGGGGCCGTGCTGTCAGCCCTGTCCTTGATGGCGACCGTCGCCTTCCACCCAGACAATCGTGGCCAGACCTACGTCCCCGCCGAACCGCGTGCCGATGGCGCGGTGGGCCCGGCCCATTTTGACGACAAGAAGGCTAAGCCATGAGCTATGCGCTGGGCCTCAAGCCTTGGATGACCAAGCCTGCGACCAAGGCGGTGCTAGAGGCCCTGATCGCCAAGGGCGGCCCCGGATGTGTGCGCTTTGTCGGCGGCTGCGTGCGCAACGCCATCTTGAACCGCAAGATCGACGATATTGACCTGGCCACCACCCTGACCCCTCCATTGGTGGTCGAGGCCCTAGAGGCGGCGGGGCTAAAGGCCATACCGACGGGGATCGAGCACGGTACGGTCACGGCCCTTTCCGATGGCCAGACCTTCGAGATCACCACCCTGCGCAAGGATGTCCAGACCGATGGGCGCCACGCCGTGGTGGTCTTTACCGATGACTGGGCCGAAGACGCCGCGCGCCGCGACTTCACCATGAACGCCCTCTATGCAGATGCGTCGGGCACGGTGTTTGATCCATCCGGGACAGGTGTCGAAGATGCCCGCGCGGGCCGTCTGGTCTTTGTCGGTGATCCTAAGACCCGTATCGACGAGGACTATCTGCGGATCCTGCGCTATTTCCGGTTCCTCGCTTGGTACGGCAAGGGCGAACCTGATCGGGATGCGCTTGCGGCCTGCGAGGCGGGCCGGGCAAGGCTGGCGGACTGTTCGGCTGAGCGGGTCGCCAAAGAGATGCTCAAGCTGTTGGCCGCTGACGATCCACGCCCTGCGCTGAGGCTGATGGCCTCGACCGGCGTGCTGGCTCAGGTCCTGCCGCAGGCCGAAGGGCTGGCGGTGCTGGACCGATTGGTGGCCATCGAGGACGAGCAGTTGTTCGAGAACGAGCCTCTGCTGCGCCTTGCCGCGCTCTTGCCTGCTGATCCTGCGGCGGGTGAGGCTTTAGGCCGGGCTCTTCGTCTGTCCAATGCCGAACGCGAACGGCTGGCGGCTTGCTTGGGAACCGAGCCAAGGCTGGTCTCGTGGATGAGCCCCAAGGCCGCAAGGCAGGCGGTCTATCGGCTTGGCAACTCGGTCTTTCGTGACCGGGTCAAGCTGCATTGGGCCAGAAGCCTTCGTCCGGCAACCACGCCCCAATGGCGCGGCCTGCTAGCCCTAGGCGAGAGCTGGCGCGCGCCGATTATGCCGATTTCGGGTAAGGACGCTGTAGCCTCTGGCGTGCCTGCTGGCCCCCTCGTGGGCGAGGTCCTGCGCGAGGTCGAGGACTGGTGGGTCGATAGCGACTTTATCGACGACAAGCTGTCTCTGGTCGAGCGGCTCAAGGCGGTGGCTCAAGGGCTGGCATTCTAGACCCAAATTCTCAGCCAAATTCCAAGGCTTGACCTGACGCAGCGTTAACCCTCACCCTATGGCAAAACATAAGGGAGACGCCGCCATGACCGATGCTGCTGCGACGATGAGCCTTGATTTCGACCCGGTTGAACTGCGCAAGAAATACCGTGCGGAGCGGGATCGGCGCATCAAGGCAGAGGGCAATGATCAGTACATCAAGATCGAGGCCGAGTTCAGCCACTATCTGGACGACCCCTATGTCGAGCCCGGTTTCGAACGCGAGCCCCTGACCGATGAGATCGAGGTCGTTGTCATTGGCGGCGGCTTTGGCGGGCTTCTGGCTGGGGCCAGACTGCGCGAGGCGGGCATCGATAATGTGCGCATGATCGAAAAGGGCGGCGACTTTGGCGGTACCTGGTACTGGAACCGCTATCCGGGCGCGGCCTGCGACGTGGAAAGCTACGTCTATCTGCCTCTGCTCGAAGAGGTCGGCTATGTGCCGGTAGAGAAATATACCCGCGCGCCGGAGATCTTGGCCTATTGCCGCATGATCGGTGAGCATTTCGATCTCTATCGCGATGCCTGTTTCCAGACCGAAGTGACCGACGTCACATGGGACGACGCAGCCTCGCGCTGGATCATCCGGACCAATCGCGGCGACGCCATGAAGGCCCGGTTCGTGATCATGGCCAATGGACCTCTGCACCGGCCCAAACTGCCGGGTATTGCCGGGGTCGAGACCTTCAAGGGCCACACCTTCCACACCAGCCGCTGGGACTATGACTATACCGGCGGTGATCCGATGGGCGGCCTAACGGGCCTCAAGGGCAAACGGGTCGGGATTATTGGTACCGGCGCCACAGCGGTTCAATGCGTGCCCCATCTGGGCGAAAGTGCTGGCCAACTGTTCGTCTTCCAGCGCACCCCCTCCTCCATCGATGTACGCAACAATCGCCCGACCGATCCAGAATGGGCCAAGAACCTTCAGCCCGGCTGGCAGCAGCACCGGATGGATAATTTCAACATTCTGGTCTCCGGCGGCTACGCGCCAGAAGATCTGGTCTCGGACGGCTGGACCGACATTATCCGTAACATCGGCATCGT
>CALFYB010000029.1 GCA_937952995.1 uncultured Caulobacteraceae bacterium | reverse complement strand
TTGAACGCCACAGCTACCGTGAAGATGGCAGCCGCTCTACTTTCGTGTCTGGCTACAGCAATGTGGCGATGTCGGGCGAACCAGTGCGACAAGTCCCCGTGACCCCTGCACCTATGCCCCTGCCCTCGGCACCTGCTGCGCCCGTTGTTGCATCACCCCCGCCCAAGCCCCCCTTGGCACCCCAGGTGATGGAAGCCGTTGTGCAACCAGTCGTGGAAATGGCTGTGCCCCCCGTGGCTGCACCTGCACCAGAGCTTGTGGCAGCAGACCCTGGCCACCCTTACCCAGTGACCTCTTACCAGCAGGTACGCGAAGCATTGCTGCAACGCCAAGAAATCGCCTTGGTCGATGTGCGAGAAGAAGATCCCTATGCGCAAAGCCATCCCTTGTTTGCCATCAACCTCCCTTATGGGCGGATCGAGTCCGAGGTGTTTCGCCGCCTGTTGGATTGGCGAACGAATATGATAAAGAAACAAGGAGCTGGTCTTGATCAATCGCTACACGCGCCCTGAAATGGGAGCCGTTTGGGCTCCTGAACAACGCTTTGCCTGCCGTCCAGGCTCTGGGTGTGGGCGATGTCCTGACCGAGTCCTACACCGTCACTTCCGTCGACGGGACGACTTCCACCGTCAAGATCACCGTCAACGGCAATAACGACGCGCCTGTGATCAGCAGCGCTAATGTGATTGGCGTGGATGCCGGTGGGAATGCCGCGCCCGTCATCGGTGACGGTGACCGAACCGTCAGCATTGAGCGTGACACCGACCTGCGTGGCATAGCCGCCCAAGGCCTCGTCGATGGCATTGTCGACCACCTCATAGACCATGTGGTGCAGGCCAGAGCCGTCATCGGTGTCGCCGATATACATGCCCGGGCGCTTGCGCACTGCGTCCAAGCCCTTGAGAACCTTGATGGATGCCGCGCCGTAATCCGCTGCTTGGGCGTCCGCCTCAGCATTTTGGCCGTCAACGGTGATTTCAGGTTCTTCGCTCATCGGTCTTCCGCAATGGTCAAGGACCCGGCATCCACATGAACACCTTGGGCCCGCCCTTTCAGGTCAGAAAACAGCGCCTCGTCCGTGCCCGTTAGAAAGGCTTGCAGGCCGAGGGCCTCGATCTCATCGAAAAGCGCTGCCCGCCTCATGGCATCGAGGTGAGCGGCGACTTCGTCGAGCAACAGTACAGGATTCGGCGCAGAAACTGCACGAGAAAGTCTCGCTGCCTGGGCCAGAACAAGGTTCAAAAGCAGCGCTTTTTGCTCGCCGGTAGAACATTCCGCTGCCGGACGGTCTTTGGAGCGATGGTGAACCGCCAAATCCCCCCGGTGAGGCCCGCTCAAGGCCCGCCCGGCCCCGGCATCGCGCTCCCGGCCCACAGCTAAGGCCCGAGCCAATTTAGCCTCCAAATCGGCCTCTAGCGCGCCGGACAGGGCCATCTGTTCCCACTCGCCGGTCAAGCTCAGATCGGCCTGAGGAAAGGGCCGGTCGGCGCGACCTTCAATTTCGGCCTGCAGGGCCATGATCGTGCGGGCCCGAGCCATCGAAAGGGCCGCCCCGCTCATCGCCGCCTGCGCCTCTAGGGCGGTGAGCCAAGCCCCATCGACGGGGCGTCCGGCATCACGCGCCTCGGTCAGGAGCCTCATCCGTTCACGCAGGGCCTTTTCATAGGTGCTGGCGGCGCTGGCATGGCCGGGCTCCACCGCATGGACAAGACGGTCAAAGAACCGGCGGCGGTCCGAGGGGCCTTCGAGGAACAGGCGGTCCTGCTGGGGCGTCAGCCAGACCAGCCGGATCTGATCGGACAGACGCGCAGGCGGTACGCTCTGGCCCTGAAGCCGCACCGTGCGGCGCACCGAGCCGGGGCTCTCTAGGCCCGTGCCTATGCGATAGTCGCCGTCGCCGCCTTCGTCTGGATCTTCAAGAACGGCGGCAACGCTCCAGGCCCGGCCTTGGGTCTCTCCGGGCATGCGACGGCCGATCTCGACCAAGGGCGCGTGACGCAGGCCTCTCCCCGGCGCGAGCAGGGAAATAGCTTCAAGCAGATTGGTTTTTCCCGCACCATTGGGGCCATAGAGGTAGACCGCCCGTCCATCCAAAGACAGGCTGGCCCGCTCATAGGACCGAAAGTCCGTAACCGTCAGACGGCGCAGAGGCCGTCTTGGGGCGACTTGCGCCTCTAAGGTCATGGATGGCGCTGCGATCAAACCCGCAGCGGCATCAGCACGTAGCGCACGCCCGCATCGGCGGGGTCGAGCACGAGGGTCGGCGAGGCTGGATCAGCAAAGCGGAACTCGGCGGTGTTTTCCTGAATCTGACCGGCGACATCGAGCAGATAGCGGGCGTTGAAGCCAATCTCGAAGCCTTCGCCCTCATAGTCGACCTCGACCTCTTCGACGGCCTGACCGGCTTCCATATTGCGGACGGTCAAGATCACGCGGCCCGGCTCGACGGCCATCTTCACCGAGCGGGATTTCTCCGCCGAGATGGTGGCCACGCGGTCAACGGCGGCTGCGAACAGGGCATTATCGACAATGAGTACGCGGTTATTGTCGCGCGGAATGACCCGGGCATAGTCGGGGAACGAGCCATCAATGACCTTAGAGGTCAGGGCGGCACGGCCAAAGTTGAACCGAACCTTGGCTGGGGAGAGGTGAAGCTCGACCGTCTCACCCGCTGTTTCCAACAGGCGGCGCGCCTCCTGAACCGTCTTGCGCGGCACGATCACGCCGGGCGAGCCTGCCGCCCCTTCGGGCGCTGGCATTTCCGCCAAGGCCAGACGGTGACCATCGGTGGCCACAGCCCGCAGCTTGGTTTCACCGTTCTCGACCACCGTGTGCAGGTAAAGGCCGTTGAGATAGTAACGCGTCTCTTCGGTCGAGATCGCAAAGCGGGTCTTGTCGATCAGGCGCATCAGATCGCCGGTATCGACCAGAAGATGGGTCGACAGGCCCTCAGACGACATGACCGGGAAATCGCCCGCAGGCAGGACCGGCAGGTTAAAGCGCGAACGGCCCGCCGACACGGTCAGGCGCGGATCGTCACCGTCGAAGGACAGCTCGACCTCAGCGCCATCGGGCAGCTTGCGGACAATTTCGTAAAGGGTGTGGGCCGGAGCGGTGATCTGACCGGGGACCTCGACACGGGCCGGGACCTCGTCGGTGATCTCCATATCCAGATCGGTGGCCGAGAAGGTCAAGGCCCCGTGGCTTGCCGACAAGAGGACGTTGGAAAGTATGGGTATGGTGTTGCGGCGCTCTACAACGCTTTGCACATGTCCCAGAGCCTTTAGCAGGGCTGCCCGTTCAATAGTCAGCTTCATCTTGTCTTCCGATCCGCAGGCCTAGGAAAACCGCCCCCAAGGCCATGAGAAATGCTTCCCTGCGGAACGACCGGAAAGGATGAGAATCCCGTCGGCAGGGCTGCCGAGATTAGCTGAAATGACGCGTTGGGGAAGGGGGGCGAGCGTGGAATCTCGCTCTGACCACCCAAGGTTAACGATTTCTTTAACCGCGCAGCTTGCGGGTCAGGGATTCGAGGTCGCGAGACAGCTGAGGATCCTCCGCACGAAGGGCCTCAATACGGCGCACCGCATGCAAAACCGTCGTGTGATCACGGCCACCAAAGCGTCGTCCAATGTCCGGCAAGGAGCGCGTGGTCAGCTGCTTGGCCAGCCACATAGCCGCCTGACGAGGACGAGCGATGGAGCGATTGCGCCGCTCAGAAATCAGGTCAGCCTGCTTGAGGCCGAAATGCTCAGAGGTGGCCTTTTGGATATCATCGATGGTGATGCGCTTCTCGCCGCCCCGCAGATGGGGACGAAGGATGGCTTGGGCCTCATCCAGGGTCAGGCGGGACACGCCCTCACCGACGCGGGCAACCAAGGTGTTGAGCGCACCTTCCAGTTCGCGAACGCTTTCGGTGAAGCGGTCGGCGAGAAATTGCAGAACCTCTGGGCGGGCGCTAGCCCCGATCAGACCTTGCTGGCGGCCCAAAAGATCGAGCTTCTTTTCCAAGATCCCGAGGCGAAGGGTGCGGTCGGCGGGCTCGATGCCGCAGACCAGCCCAGCTTGCAGATGAGAGCGCAGGCGCGCGTCAATCTCGTCAAGGGCAGCGGGAGCCCGATCCGAAGAGAACACCACCCGGCGACCATCTTCCATCAGGGCCGTCAGGGTGTGGAACAGCTCTTCTTGGGTCGACTGTTTCCCACCGACAAAATGCACATCGTCGATCAACAAAAGGTCTGCGGCGCGCAGCTCTTCCTTGAAGGCCGCCGTCTGCTTGTCCATCACCGCACGCACAAAGGTCGAGAGGAACCGTTCAGCGGTCAGATAGATCACCCGCTTGTCCGGAGCCGTCCGCATGGCCTCCCAAGCCATGGCATTGAGAAGGTGGGTCTTACCAAAGCCATAGGGCCCATGGATCAGGACGGGATTGAAATGCCCATCGCTCCAAGACGCCACGCGCTTGGCGACGGCCAAGGCGAATTCATTGGCCGGGCCTGCAACGAAGCTGTCGAAGGTAAACCGCTCTTGCAAACCCGCCATGCGGGGGGCGCGCACGTCGCCTGAAACGGCCTGTGCCGACGACAGCGGCATATCCGATGAGACGGGCTCGATGATTTCGATCAGATCTTGGTTGGCCAAGTCCAAGCTGGCGCTCGCAGCCTGACGGGCGGCACCGGCCAAGCCCACATCAGCTTCAAACTCCACGCGCGACTTCAGGTCCAAGCGGCGGCCTTCGGGATCATTCATCGCCCAAAGTTCACAAATCCGGCGCCAAGCATTGCGGCGGATCCAGTCCCGCGCAATACCGGTTGGCGTTACAATCACAAAATGACCGCTGCTGGACTCGCGCAAAGCCGCTTGAGACAGCCAAGAACCGTAGGTGTCGTCGCCCAATTCAGATTTCAAAGCCGCACAGGCTCGGCTCCACAGGGTTCCTGCCTTTGTGTCCGTCGGGGACTCCGCCTGAATTTGAATTGCCGCCCCCTTTGAAACCGTCATAGACCCCGCCCCGCCAGTCGCCCAACCCCATCCCAAGGATGAAGTTTTAGTTTTATATCTCAGAGTTTTCTTTTTGGCCGAACACGGCAAAAAACCGCATTCCCGATCCAGTCGAAAACCCCGTGCTCTTCAAATTGATGAGGCCCGCTCAAAATAGAGGCCTCAATCCCATCCAACACCGAAGCGCGGCGGCAACTCGAAGATAAACTCCAAAAAAAACATACAGTTATCACGCGCAGAACTGGCTACAGCTCTGCGTTACCGTTTTCATCCGTGGTGAGATGGAAGACGTTAGTGGCCCAACCTTAGCCTCGCAGCATGGCGGGTCAACGGGGATTCTTCGCATTGATGATTGATATTTTTGTTGACTCCAAAAAGCTCCACAAATGCCAAGGACTAACAAAAGCGATCCTCTGTTCACGATGGAATTTTCTCGAATAAACACGCAAAAGCCGACGGCACATGGGTGCCGTCGGCTTTAAATTGCTGAGTAATTACTTAGCTTTAGCTAAAGTACAGCCCAGAGTCGGTACGGCTTAAGCCGCGTCGAGCTTCTTAAGTTGTGCTGCCAAACGTGACACCTTCCGCGAGCCGGTGTTCTTATGAACAACGCCCTTGGAAACGGCCCGCATCAGCTCGGATTGAGCCTCGACGAAGGCACCCTTAGCAGCGGCGACATCACCGGCCGACAGGGCCTCTTCAAACTTGCGCAAGAAGGTACGAACGCGCGAACGACGCGCCTTATTGACCTCAGTGCGGCGCTCAATCTTGCGGATCGCCTTCTTGGCGCCGGGCGTATTGGCCATGTGTTTAGAACCTTCGATACGGACAAGCGCTTATCGCGTCGTGCGAGGCGCTGAATTCAAGAGTGCGCGGATATACTGAAAGCCAAGGCCCACGTCAACGCAGCAGTCCGAGGTTCTTATCAGATTCTCATCAGAGACGATGCGGATCATGGTCCCTCGACGCGATAACCTAACCGACGAAGGCGCTCCGGTACACCGTCCTTACCGAGCAAATGTCCAACGCCGACAATTATAACGGTTCGGCCATGCCCCGCCATACGCCGATGAATGGCCTCGACCCAGCGCAGATTGCGGTCATGGATCAGGGACTTGTAGAGTTTTGGTGTCTGGTGCCTGACGGGTTGAAGCGCTTCACGCTCAAGCCCGGCAAGATCAGCCGCCATCCAGGCTCCAAGCAAGGCCTCATAGGTATCGGGCTCTTGATCCATCCGCCTTAAGGTTTCTTCCAGAGATGCGATCTGTTCGGCCTCGCTGACATTGGCCATGAAATCGATCTGCTGGTCAGCCGTCTCAAAGGCCCGGCGCTGGATGTTTGGACCAAGCTCTGCGGCAAGCACCTGCTCAACCCCGGCCGTCGCCCGCGCGCCTTGGCGCTGAAAATCCGCTACCGATAGGGATGCCTCTGCCAACCAAGGCCGAAAGGGGTCCAACTGTTCTGGCCTAAGACCCGCGCGAACAGCGACCCGGTCAAGCCGTGCGCGCGCGGTGGCAGACAGCTTATGGCGCAGATGAGTACCCGTCGGCAGAAGGCCCTTTTCGAGCGCCAATTGCGCCACCCGAGATTGGGTCCCCGGATCAATGGGAAGCTCAAACCAAACATCATCGGCCTTGCTAAGGGCCAACCCAAGGGCCGGTGGCTGCCAATCCAGATCGGCGGGAAGCACATGAACTGACCCAAAGAGAACAATCTCTGAATCAGCATCTCGAACGACCCAAAGCGGCGGCAAGGCAAGGCAAGGCCCCGCCATCAGGGCCAATAGACTGCCAAGCGCGATGATACGTGCACGCCAAAGGACCAGACCGTTCTCAAACATAGTCACATCGGCACTTTCACAATCGGCCATAACGGCGGGCCGACTAAACCTGACAGACAGGGCAGAAAAATGTCGAACGACCCGCTTGGACAGTCCGCTCAATGACGCCCTGGCAGGTGGGTGTCGGACAGGGCTCGCCCTCTTGGCCATAGGCACGGAAGGTATGCTGGAAATAGCCCAGCGCCCCATCAGCCCCGGCATAGTCGCGCAAGGTTGAACCGCCCGCCTCTATGGCTTCAGCCAGGACGTCCTTAATCGCCGCCGTCAAGGTCTTGATCTTGGCCTTCGAAATCTCGGATGCAGGCTTGATTGGCGATATGGCCGAGCGGTGCAGGGCCTCGCAGACATAGATATTGCCGAGGCCCGCCACCACGCGCTGATCGAGCAGCAGGGTCTTGGCCGTCTGCTTGCGGCCCTTGAAGGCGGCGATCAACACCGCCGCGTCAAAGTCAGGTCCTAGCGGCTCCGGTCCCATGGCCGAGAACCACGGATGCTGATCCAGCCGCGCCGTTTCAACCAGTCCCATAAAGCCAAACCGGCGCGGGTCCGAATAGGTCACGGTGGCACCGGCCTCGGTCATAAATAGCACATGGGCATGTTTGGGATCAGATGCAGGCGCGTGGACAAAATCGCCCGGCCTTTGCCGAGGACCGCCGGGCTCGTCGATCTCGAAGCGGCCGGTCATGCCCAGATGCATGACCAGAGTGTCGCCTCGGTCCAACCGCGCCAGCAGATATTTGGCCCGCCGCTCTAGCGCGGTGATGGTCGCACCCGTCAGGCGCTGCACAAAGCCTTCAGGAAAGGCAAAGCGCAGATCAGGACGGCGCTGCTCCACCCGCGACAGGCGTGCGCCCTCAAGGACCGGCTGAAGCCCTCGGCGGACGGTCTCGACCTCTGGCAGTTCAGGCATGGGGCAACTCAGGCATGGGTCAAATGGTCCATAAAGGGGCGTCTGGAGCGCAGGAATGTTCCTAAGACGCTTTGTCCGGTTTGCGGCAGAACGCAACCGGGTTTAAAGCAGAGCCATGAGCGAGCCTTCTTCCCACCCCACAGCCACCTTTGGATTCACCGACGTCGCGGCGTCCGACAAGCCCCGCCTTGTGCGCGGCGTGTTTGATCGGGTGGCCAAACGCTACGACCTGATGAACGACCTGATGAGCGCAGGGGTCCATCGGCTGTGGAAAGATGCGGTCGCCTCGCGGCTCAACCCGCAACCGGGCGAAGTGATCATCGATTGCGCGGGCGGCACCGGCGATATGGCGAGGCGCTTTGCCAAGATGGCCCGGGCGGCCAAGCAAAGGCGCGGCGGCGAGGATGCTCGCATCTATGTGATGGACTATAATGCTGAGATGGTCGGGGCGGGCCGTGAACGGGGCGGTGAGCCAGAGATCGTCTGGTCCGTGGGCGATGCCCAGCGTCTGGCCCTGCCCGATGCCTGCGCCGACGCCTATGTCATTTCCTTCGGCATTCGCAACGTCACCGACATTTTGGCGGCCCTGAAAGAGGCGCGGCGGGTCCTGAAGCCCGGCGGGCGGTTCCTGTGCCTTGAATTTTCCCATCCCGTGACCGACGCCCTGCGCAAGGCCTATGACGCCTATTCCTTTGCCGTCATCCCGGCCATCGGCGAGTGGGTGGCCAAGGATCGGGCCTCCTATCAATATTTAGTCGAAAGCATCCGCCGCTTTCCCGATCAGGCCGCCTTCGCCGCCTTGATGCGCGAGGCGGGCTTTTCGCAGGTCAGCTGGACCAACTTTACCGGCGGTGTCGCCGCCATGCACCAGGGCCGCGCTGTTTAATGGCCCTTTTGCGCCTCATTGGTGCCGGATGGGTTCTGGTTCGTGCCGACGCGCTTCTGCCGCGTGAGACCGAGGGCCTGTTGCCTGCGCCTCTGGTCGCACTGGGCAAGGTCTTGCGCCTGTTGGCCGGGCCTCAGGCGCGCCGGGGCCGGCCGGGCGAGCGGATGGCCAAGGCCCTTGAGGGTCTGGGCCCTGTCGCGATCAAGCTGGGTCAATTGCTGTCGACGCGGGCGGATATTCTCGGCGTCGACTTTGCCGACGATCTGTCACGCTTGAAAGACCAGCTCCAGCCCTTTGATACCAAGCTGGCTACCGCCGTTATTCAGGCGGGTATAGACCAGCCCATCTCTGAGCTGTTTGTTGAATTTGGGCCTGCCGTGGCCGCCGCCTCCATCGCGCAGGCCCACCGCGCGGTTCTGGCCGACGGACGCGTGGTCGCGGTTAAGGTTCTGCGGCCCGGCATCGAGCAGGCTGTCGCCAAGGATGTCGCGGTCCTGACCCTTGCTGCCGATCTAGCCCACCGGCTGGTTCCGCTCAGCCGCCGCCTTGCCCCGCGCGATCTGGCCGCCACCGTGTCGCGGTCCTTAATGTTGGAGCTTGATCTGCGGCTCGAAGCGGCGGGGGCCGATGAGCTGGGCGAGGTCATGGCCAAGGATGGCTGGATGAGCGCCCCCAAGGTGGTCTGGGAAGGGGTCGGCAAGCGGTTCTTGACCCTGACCTGGGCCGAGGGACAGCCCCTCTCAACCGCCCAGTCCCTCGAACAGCCCGGTCTAGACCGCCCTGCCTTGGCCAATGGCCTGATGCGCGGCTTTCTGGCCCAAGCCCTCGATCACGGCGTGTTCCATGCCGATCTGCATGAGGGCAACCTGTTTGTCGGCCCACCCTCAGCTATTGTCGCGGTGGACTATGGGATCATGGGCCGCATCGGACCCGATGAGCGACGCTATCTGGCCGAGATTCTCTGGGGCTTTTTGCGCCGGGACTATCGGCGTGTGGCGGAGGTCCATTTTGAGGCCGGTTATGTGCCTGCCATCCATTCGGTGGACGCCTTTGCCCAAGCCCTGCGGGCGGTGGGACAGCCGATCTTTGGCCGCAGCGCCAAGGATGTGTCGATGGGCAGGCTTTTAGGCCAGCTGTTCGAGATCACCGCCCTGTTTGACATGCGCCTACGCCCTGAGTTGGTGCTGTTGCAAAAGACAATGGCTACGGTCGAGGGCGTCGCGCGGCGCATTGATCCTGATCATGACATCTGGGCCGCCGCCGAGCCCGTCGTGCGCCGCTGGATTGCCCGCGAGCTGTCACCGACCGAGAAGGTCAAGAGCCTGTTCAATGACGCCGTCGGTGCCTTGCAGTCCTTGGCTCGCCTAGCCGAGGCCGAACGCAAGACCCAGCCCGCTCCCGACGAGCCTGCCCCCACGGGCATCAGCCCCTTCTGGCTGGCCCTGAGCTTCAGCGCCGCCGTGACCTTTGTCGCGATTTTAGTCATTAAATTTCTGAACGGGTAGCGGACAGCCCCTAAAATCGGGCCTTCAATCCGCGCCACAGCCGATAGAGCGATAAAATATAAAGCACCCCGCCCGCCAGATAGCTGATCCAGGTCGCAATCTCGGCCCACCGCATCATCTCTCCAGTGTCGTTCCTGTAGCGTGACAACAGAGCGGGCACGACGAAGATCATAAGCAAAGAGGCGCAGATCATCATCGCAAACTGCCACCGGGCCCTCACCAATCCCTGACGGCGTTTCTTTTCCCAATCTTGAAATTCCGGGTCGGTCGAGGTCTTAAGCATGACCTACCGTCCCTTTGGATCATCGGCCTGCTTGTTTTGGCGATCGACCTGTTGTTGCCAGTAGTCAGCCCCGTCATCCGGTTTGAAGAAGGCCTTGGGCGCACCGCTCTTGGCCATAACGGCGAAAGTGTTGGCCTTGGCATCATAGATCAAGGTGTCGCCGTTGGGCCGGGACAGGGTCTGAGCCCCCTTGGGCGGGTGACGGGTAAAGGCGTGCGCCTTGGCAACATAATCATCCAGCCGATCCGCCTTAAAGGCCTGACCATTGCGTTCAAATTGGCGTTCAGCGCTCTCTTGGGCGCTGTAGCGGCGGCTTTCGCCCCACATGGGCGCACCGTCGACAAGGGGCACATCCTCGGACGAAGATCGCTCTCGCTGAGGCCGACGCCCCCCTTGTACATCCGATTGATCTTGAGCCGCCGCGCGATTGCCCGGCTCATCAATCCGCGCATCGGCCTTGTCCCTATGCGGCACAGCTGAAGGTCCCGCATCACAGGACCACAGGCCGCCTAAGGCGAGAACTGCAAAAACCGATAGGACGGCACCCTTGACCAAGCGCATTTCAAGACCCTCTTTTTTCACCATCTAAAGTAGACTGACTCCGATGAGGGGCCTTGTCAAACGCGAGACCCGGACGGCCCGTCACCGCGCATTTGCCCGCCTGCCCGCAAAGCGCTATGCAATCGCTCTGGCTTGGGAGCACAGCACGGTGAGTGACAAACGGGTCCTGTTGATCGTGGGCGGCGGCATCGCGGCCTACAAATGCCTTGAGCTGGTGCGCCTGTTGCGCAAGTCCGGCATTGCTGTGCGCTGCATCCTGACCAAGGGCGGTGAGGCCTTTGTAACCCCCCTCTCATTGGCCGCTCTGTCCGAGGACCGCGTCTATCAAGAGCTGTTCTCGCTGACCGACGAGGCCGAGATGGGCCATATCCAGCTTTCGCGCTCCGCCGATCTGGTGGTGGTCGCCCCTGCCACGGCTGACCTGATGGCTAGAGCCGCCAATGGCCTAGCCAATGACCTAGCGACCACGACCCTCTTGGCCACCGATAAGCCCGTCCTGATGGCCCCGGCCATGAATGTGCGGATGTGGAACCATCCAGCAACCCAGCGCAATATTGCGACCCTAACAGGCGACGGGATCAGCTTTGTCGGGCCCGATGAGGGGGCCATGGCCTGCGGTGAGTTTGGACCCGGCCGCATGGCCGAACCGGCCGCCATCTTTGTCGCCATCATGGAACGCTTTACCCAAGAGCCCACCCTCCAAGCACCGATTGCTAGTCTGCCACTGAAGGGCCGCCGCGCGCTGGTCACCGCTGGGCCGACGGTCGAGCCGATTGATCCAGTTCGCCTGATCACCAACCGTTCCAGCGGCAAGCAGGGCTTTGCGATTGCGCAGGCCTTGAGCGCGCTGGGGGCCGAGGTGACCCTTGTCGCCGGTCCCGTCGCCCTGCCCACCCCGCCCGGCGTGCACCGTGTAGATGTGGAAACCGCCGTGCAGATGCAGGCCGCCTGCCAAGCGGCTCTGCCCACCGATGTCGCTATCTGTGTCGCCGCCGTCGCCGACTGGCGCCCCGCGCAAGAGGGAGCGCTAAAGATCAAGAAGGGTCCAGACGGTCCGCCCGCCATCAGCCTGATCGAGAACCCGGACATATTGGCGGGCCTCGCCGCCAGCGGTCCAAACCGTCCCAAGCTGGTCATCGGCTTTGCCGCTGAAACCAACGATGTCGAAGCCCACGCCCGCGCCAAGCTAAGCAAAAAGGGCTGCGATTGGGTTGTCGCTAATG
>CALFYB010000028.1 GCA_937952995.1 uncultured Caulobacteraceae bacterium | reverse complement strand
CACGACGCTCTTCCGATCTTCCTCGGCCTGAGCGTAGATCATGCCGAACACGGCATCGGCGTCGGTCTTGCCGTGGATATGGGCGATACCCCAGTCGTCGCGGGTGATGGTCACGCGCGCGGCCTGCGCTTTCCAGCGGGCCAGTCCAGCGTCCGCCGCCAAGGCCGAAGAGGTCGCCCAACCCATCAAGGCCAGCGCACAGACCCCGCCAATCGCCAATCGCCTGATCATATAATCCGCCCCGTTCATCGCCTGCCCCAGACACTAGCCAAGCAATCAACCGCCACAAGAGCCGATGGCGTCTATCGGTCGATCAGGACGGCGCGCCTGCATAATCCGTCAGGCCCGCCGCCTCCTTGCGGGCGGACTGCCCGTTTGACAGGCAGCCCGGCAGCTTGGCCCCGCCTATTTCGCCTTGTTGAGATAGGCCGCGCTCTGCGTGCCGACGAGATCGAGCATATTGCCCATGGTCAGGTTCATATCGATCAGATGCAGACCCCAGTCCTGCAAGATCTGACCCCCGGCAATGACGTCGCCCGCAATGGTGCCAACCCGGCGACCAGCGGCATCAGGATGGGTGGTGATGGCCAGATAGTTGAAGCCGCCCGAACGGACACATTCGGCCGTCAACAGTCCGGGAACGGCGACGAAGGGGGTGTTGATCGGGCTTGGCGGCGTGGTCCAAGCCAAGGGCTTGCCGGTGCCGTCGCTAACAATATCGTCCGAACCAGCGGCGAGATAGGCCTTCAAGGCCCCCGCCCCCCCAGCCAAAGCGGCTGGGTTGACGCAGGCCGCCTCTAGGCCCGCCGCAGATGAGGTGCCGAAACGCGAATTGGCGGGCGGAGGGCTATCGACCCGGAAGGAGGCAAAGTTGATCGCGCAGCCGGTCTGGGTGGCGGAGCGGCACAGTGGCATGGACTTGAAATCCCCGCCGACATCCTTGCCCACCGGAACCTGAAGCCGTGCGCCGCCGAGAATGGCCGAGATCACGCGGTCCTGCACCGGCTTGCCGTCAATCTCCTGCTTGATCAGCTGGATCAGCACACCGGAGCCTTGCGAGTGACCGATCAGAACAACGCCGCGCCCGTGATTGTCATTCTTGAGATAATGGTTCCACGCATCCAGCACGTCATTATAGGCCATGGCCCGATCCGCAGCCATCGGCTTGCCGATCATGGCCGAGCGCAGAGCGGTCAGGGTGACTTGACGATAGAGCGGGGCATAGGGTCGGCACTTGGCCGCAAACCGCGCAAATTGCTGGTTGATCACCGAACGCTCTTCTGGGGCAATCGTCATGGTCGCATTGCCGCCGGGATCTTTCGAGACCGTAGGATAGACATAGAAGCAATCGACCGGAGCCTTGGCATCGGCCCGGAACGGCTCTGGGGCCAGCTTTCCATCGGCGCTGACGATGGTGGCGTCCTGCTTGGACTGGCCGCAAACATCATCGCGGCCCGGGCGACACAGCCAAGCCTTGCCGTCGGCATAGTCAACGGGAGAAGACGCAGCATTAGCCGCAGTCGGGGCCGGTTGGCTCAAGACCTGTGGGGCATTGGCGAGCAGAAGGCCTGCGGTGAGGGCTGCAAAGGCTAAGGGTTTCATGGTTTGCGTTTCCTATTTTTTGATAGTTGCCGCCGCCGCGCGCTGGGCAATCAGGGCGATTGCGGCGGCGTCCGAGGCCTTGGTCACGGTTGGACCAGAATTGGTAAAGTCGATCATCTGCTCTGACCCATCATAGGCTGGCCAAGTGGGGCGGCCCTCGCCATTGGGAGATCCCGTCTTGGCAAAACTCGTCCAATAGGCGCTCGCGGTCTTGGCCAACTGTTGGTCGCGCTCGTCGGTTGGCCAAGGCGAGGCGTTCAGATTCTGGAATAGATATTGCCGTTCTTGAGCGTGGGGCGTTCCGGGCAGGAATTTCGGTGCCTCAGCAGACAGGATCGAGAACCGATAGGTCCAGGTCGGCGCACCATGGGCCGCATGGAGCCGCGCTAAGGTCCGACCCGGCTCGGTGAAGATCGTGTCCGACCGGTACCGGGTTTCAAAGGCCTCGCGTGAGCCATAGGCCTCGACCATCTGGGCCTCGTCGGCATCGGTCAGGCCGCTCGCAGCCCTGCTGTAGCCGCCGCCATAGGCCTTGGGCAGTTCGATATCGTTCGAGCCGACGATGAACGGCACCTTGGCTTCGCGCCCCTGCGCAAAGCCGTCGACAGGGCTACCCATAATCATTTGGCCGTCGGCAATGGGCATATCGCCGAGCGACAGGTTCGGATCCCCCGCCGCCAAGATCTTGTCCGCCGGAAGGGCCCGCAAGGCCGCCGCCGCATCCGGCTGATCGGCCTTAACGCCCAGCTTTTCCGCGAAGGCTGCACCCTTGGCCTCTGCCGCCGCCAGCGGGTTGGTAAGCTCGCGTCCAAGGCCAGACTGGGTGATCGCCCGCGCAAACAGGCCCCGCGCCTGAGGGATCAGCATCAGTTGATTGATAGCAATCCCGCCCGCAGACTCGCCAAAGATGGTCACCTGAGCCGGATCGCCGCCAAAGGCTCGGATATTGCGCTTCACCCATTTCAAGCTGGCGACCATGTCCATCATGGCATAGTTGGCCAGCGGCCCGCCCTCCTGGGTCAGGGCGGGATGGGCGAAGAAGCCAAACCGTCCAAGACGGTAGTTGATCGTCACGACCACCACACCCTGCTTGGCCAAGGCCGTGCCGTCATAGAGCGCGGCGGTTCCCGAACCATTGGTAAAGCCGCCGCCGTGGATCCAAACCATCACCGGCTGTTTGCCCCTGAGTGACGGCGAGGTGACATTGAGCTGCAAACAGTCTTCGCTGGCTGGCCCAGGCCCCACGCCATTGTCCTTGGACGGGACCTGCATGCAGAGGGGACCATAGTGGGTCGCATCGCGAACGCCAGGCCAGCCCGCCGCAGGCTGAGGCGGCTTCCACCGCAAAGCCCCGACCGGCGGTGCGGCATAGGGGATATCCTTAAAACTGGAAATTCCGTTGGCCGTCGCGCCCTGAACACGTCCCGTGTCAATCTTGACCGTCTGAGCCGCCGCAGGAACAGCCATAGCCAGCGCAAAGAAAGGCAGAACAAATAGGCGCATCTGGATCATGCCTTCCGCAAGCAGGTGTCGTTCGACGTGCGGCAAGACGAAAAACCGCGCTGAACTACACTAGCCCCCCCTTGGTCTTTGACAAGCCGATGCCAACCCAACGACCCAAAGGCCATGCTTGACCGTCCACCCGTTCCCTTTAGCCTAGCCACATCGGTTTCAACCCTATCGGACAGACCAAGATCCAAACCCTCAATCGCCAATGGCTGATCAATGCCCGCCCGCTCGGCCGCGCTCTGGTTGATGAGGATTTTGTTTTTGTTGAGACGCCGGTGCGTCAGCCCGGCGAGGGGGAGGTTCTGGTTCAGCTCCATACTCTGGGCTTTGATCCCGCCCAGAAGGGGTGGATGGAAAATCTGGGCGGCTATGTTGCGCCAACCGAGATTGGCGAGGTCATGCCGGGATCAGCCTTGGGCGAGGTGGTCGCCTCCAACGATCCGGCCTTTAAACCCGGCGATCAGGTTAGCGGCCGACTGGGCTGGCAAGACTATGCCACCGTCCCCGGCCAAGAGCTGCGCACGGTGCGAAATGATGACCTCTTAACCGCCAATCTGGGCACGCTCGGCATCACCGGCATGACCGCCTATTTCGGCCTCGAAAAGCATGGCAAGCCCTTCGCAGGCGATACGGTCGTGATTACCGGCGCGGCAGGTGCCACCGGCTCCGTCGCCGGACAGATCGCCAAGATCGCGGGCTGCCGCGTGATTGGCATAGCGGGCGGACCCGAAAAGTGCGCCTGGCTCAGAGACGTCTGCGGCTTTGATGAGGCCATCGATTATAAGTCTGAGAACGTGCGGGCCCGGGTGCGCGAACTGGCGCCGGGAGGGATAGATGTCCTCTGGGACAATGTCGGTGGCCCCCTGCTTAATGACCTATTGGCCGAAATTGCCATGCACGCCCGCGTCGTCATCTGCGGCGGCATTAGTCGCTACGAGACCGGACAGCTGCCCGCCGGGCCCGAAAACTATTTCAACCTCATCTTCAAACGCGCGACGATGAGCGGCTTTATCGTCATCGACTATATGAGCGAATTTCCAACCGCGCGGCGCCGCATCGCCGGGTGGATTCGCTCGGGCCAACTGCAATTTTCCGAAGATATTCAGCACGGACTGGAAAATGCCCCCCGCACCCTTATGCGCCTGTTCCAAGGGCTGAACTTTGGTAAGCAATTGCTGAAAATCCGCTAGTCGCTCGAACCGCTCCTTTTCGAAAGCCCCCCCATGATCAAGCTGACATTTGCCCTCGTGCGGCTGCCGCACCTAACGCGTGAACAGTTTCAGGACTATTGGCTCAATAGCCACGGGCCGCTGGTGGCCAGCGTCAAGGACACCTTACGCATCCGCCGCTACGTCCAGCTCCATTCGTTCGACGAGGCGATGAGCGCCGGAATTCGCGCTAGCCGTGACGCGCCGCCCCAATTCGATGGCGTGGCCCAGCTTTGGTATGACAGCCTCGAAGACCTAGCCGCCTTGGCAGACGATCCCGCCGCCCGCGCCGCTGGCCGTCTGCTGCTCGAAGACGAAAAGACCTTTATCGCCCTGCCCAAATCGCCGCTCTGGTGGGGCGAGGAGAAGGTGATTATCGATGGGGCGGTTTAGTCCGTACACTGAACAGAGAATTTCACAGGTAACCTAAGCGCATGGCCTTTGATCCTCCCCCACCCCTGACCGGTTCTGGATTTTCCGTCTTGGCCATGACGCAGGCGGACCGGGCCGCGCTCATCGCCGCCGCAGGCGATCCGCTCATTTGGGCGGGTCATCCGGCTGTCGAGCGCTATAGGCCAGAGGTCTTTGAACCCTATTTCGACTTCTTGGTCTCAGCAGGAGGGGCGGTGACACTACGCAAGGAGGCCGAGGTTATTGGATGTTCGCGTTTCTATCCCGTCCCCGATCAGCCAAGCGCCATCGGCATAGGCTTTACCTTCATCACCTGCCAGCATTGGGGCGGGAACGCCAACCGGGCCATCAAGGCCCTCATGACCGACTACGCCTTTTCCAAGGTGCCTGAGGTTTGGTTCCATATAGCGCCGACCAACATACGCTCTCAAAAGGCTACGGCTAAACTGGGCGCAACCTTTGAATATCAAGCTAGACTAGACCTCGGAACCGGGCCGACAGATTGGATGTGCTATCGGTTAAGACATTCAGCCTGACAGCAGAGGTCACTTGATCAAAAGATATCGCTCCAACTGCCCGCGAAACTGTTCGGGTAGGGGCGTGGTCTTGCCCTGAGGCGCATGGACCAGCACCGTGTCGCAAAGGCCGATACAGACCCCATTTTGCCAAAGGCCCTGTCCCATGGTGAAGGCGCTGGAGCCAAGGCGGACGATGCCAGTGCGAACCTCAACTGTGCCGGGCCAGAAGCCCTCGCCGAGATAGCGGATCTTGAGCTCGGCCACGAGCACGCGGGGGTGGCGCTTGCCATGATCCAAGAGCTTGTAGAACGAGGCGCGGGCCTCCTCGTAAAACTTGCCAATCCGAATGGCGTTGAGATGGCCATTGCCGTCAATGTCACTGACCCGGGTCGTGATCTCTTGGTCAACAGGATAGGCGTCGCGCGTGAGGCGATAGGGCTCTGGCTTGGTCATATCTGTCCGTAAGGTCTTCGCGGCATAGGGGCCCGTGCGGTCTAATCTAAGTCCCGCCTTAGTGCCAATGGGGCTGGCATTTTTAGTTTGGGCCGCGATCGATCCGGTGCCACAGTCAGGCTGAACCCACGACCTCAGAACCCACCCTTTCAAGAGAGATTGCCCATGTATCTTCGAGCCATAGGCGTGGTGCTTGCCGCCCTGACCCTGAGCAGTTCCAGCATGGCGTTAGCGGCTGCTTCTTCTCCTCTGGCTGCGGCCCTAGCCGACGCTTCGCGTCCCGCCGCTGATGTGGCCCGTGACGCAACCCGCCATCCGGCCGAAATGCTTAGCTTTGCTGGGGTAAAGCCCGGCGACAAGGTCGCAGATTTCATGATGGGGTCGGGCTATTTCACCCGCATTCTGGCCACAGCCGTCGGGCCCAAGGGACATGTCTATGGCTATCAGTCCGCCGAGTTCATCAAGTTCCGCGCCGCCTATGGCACCGATCAGACCACGGTTGCGGCAGCCTATAAGAATGTCACGCCGCTAGCCGCCCCACTGTCGGCAACCGGTCTACCCGAGGGATTGGACCTCGTTCTGACAGTTCAGAACTATCACGACCTTCACCTCAAGGCCTTCCCCGTCGATACAGCGGACGCGGTGAACCGCCAGGTGTTCAAGGCCCTGAAGCCGGGCGGCATCTATCTGGTTGTTGATCATGCGGCCTCATCCGGCTCGCCCGTGACGGTCGCCGATAGCCTGCACCGCATCGATGTGGCCATCGTCAAGCAAGAGGTCGAGGCGGCTGGGTTCAAGCTGGTGGGTGAAGACAAGACCCTGGCCTCCGCAGCGGATGATCACAGTGTCAACGTCTTCCAGCCCGCCATCCGGGGTAAGACCGACCAGTTCATCCTGAAATTCCAAAAGCCGAAATAGGGATCACCGTGGGTCCGCAGGCGGTGGCTCCACCGTCCTGCGGGCTATCGCACGTCGCTGGTGAGTTGGATCGCTCAAACAGCGTGGAACCTAGACTCTATTTGACGCTCGCAATTTCGATCAGCGCTCAAGCACGAAACAAGACATTGAGAACAGCCTTGGACGCCGTCAAAACAGTCAGGTCTTTAGGCGTTTGTTTTTAACGTCCTAAGCGTCCATCCAACCCAATGCGCTAACATCCACGACCTTGGAAAATGGCACCTTTCCTAAGGCCCTGAATTTCTTACTAGATTGCCGTCATCAAGCCTTCATGAAGCCCAGATTTTGCTTCGGGAAATTCGCTAGCTTGGGGAAGATGGATGCCATCTGCGCGGACGACACGCCCATCCACGCCGCCATTGTCGCCATATAGGTTTCCACTGAAGTCGTCGGTATCAGCGCATTGCCCACGGCGTCGGGATTGATAAATGCAGGCGTTGTTCCGCTGGCGGCCTTATCGACCCCAAGGGTGGGATACGCCCCATAGATATCGCCGCCCTTCACGGCTCCGCCAATGACAATCTGGTGCCCGCCCCAAGCATGGTCGGTGCCATCGCCGTTGGTGGTAAAGGTACGGTTGAAGTCGGAGGCCGTGAAGGCGGTCACAGCGTCACCGAGGCCGACCTTTGTCAGGGCCGCGTCAAAATAGGCTAAGGCGTGATCCAACTGGGCGAGGAGCAGCCCTTGGCGGGCATTTTGACCGTCATGCGTGTCGAAACTACCGTACTGAACGAAGAACACTTGGCGACTGACGCCAAGGGCAGCATGCGCCGCTGCGGTCTGAACGACGGCCTGCAATTGATCGGCCAGAGAGTTGGTCACCGTCCTTCCCGAAATAGGATCGGTGAAGGTTGGCGGCGTTGGCACTGTTGTGTAGGGCCCGCCAGGAGCCGCGACGGCATTGCCAAATGCCACGGAGGCTTGCAATGACCGCGCTACCGCCTTGCCATAGGTCTGCATGAGCTGGTTGGGCGAACTTGTATCTTGGAGACTGGCCCGCAGCTCAGTCAGAAAGTTCGCAGACTCATTATAGGTGCCCTTTTGCGCAGCAAGAGGGATGGTTTGGGCCGAGACCTTGTTCGCTCCATAGCTCACCCTGAAGGACTTGATGGTCACGCCTTGCGAGAAGGGCGTGTTGCCCGTCGTCGTGATGGACCCAAAATCGCCGCCCCCTGCTGCGGCGGGCTGGAAGGTCTCCGCCACCTGGCCGCCCCACCCGACTGAGGTACCGGCAATATGCCCCGATTGCCAGGCAGCCTGCTGGTCACTGTGTGAATAGAGACGCTGCGGAATTTGCGTTGTTCCTGTGGGACGCAGATATTCGGCCTTGGTTAGGGGGGCCAGAAGCGTCCCGACATTTGCAATCGCGGCGACCTTGCCAGCAGCAAAGAGCTTCTGGGTCGCGCCTAGCATGGGATGTAAGGCGAAGGTGCGAACTTGAGCGGCTGTTCCAACCTTGTTTGCTGTAGGGACCTGCTGGGCTGTGGCGGGGGTAATCGGCAGCACACCGCCCCAGCGTTCCGGCTGATCGGCCGTCTTGACCGCTCGCCCCGTGATCGTCGACGTCGCGCCGATCGCGACGGGCGCAGCACCGACCGGCATAAGGGCTATTGGGTCAGCACCAGAGATACGGGCGGCCCAATATTGAGAAAAGCTGCCCTGATCTGTCGCCAGGAGCAAATTGTTGGAATCGTTGCCGCCCTGCATGAAAATGCAAACCAAGGCGCGATAACCAGATCCGGGTGTAACCGTCTCCGCTGCCGCCCTGCCGATCGCAGAAAGGTTGAGCGCCAAAGGGGCCGCAGCGCCGTAAAAAGCCATGCCCGCAAGGAGACCGCGTCGTGAAGTCATCGTTTTGTCCGACATCACCGTGCTCCTAACCTTGGACCAGATATTCAGGCGAAGTCAGGACAATCATCAGTGCGTTCCTGACCTTATCGAGCCGAACTTGCGCCCGCTGCGCTGCCGTCGGCACCTTGACCGTTGTCAATGTCCCCGCAATCACCCGAGTTAGCCTCGCCGACATGGCCGAGCTCATCTGCCCGCTGAAATAGAGAAGATTTAAACGATCAATGAGCGCCTGGTTATTATCGGGGTCCGTCGCGGTCGCTGGCGTTAGGGCTGCGATTTCAGCACTATAGGTCGTTACGACATCATTGCCCGGCCAGCCCTTGTTCTGGATGACTTGAAGCATGGTGTTGGCATAACCCGCCACAGTCAGAACATCGACGGCTTGGAACTCTGGAGCGACCAGACCCGCCCTAGCGATGGCTGAATCCTGCGGTGTGTAATCCGGGGTCCAGAAGTTAAAGACCGATGGTGCCTGCAACGGTGCCTGGGCCAGCGCGGTCGGTGCACTAAAATCGGTATATTGATTGAAGTCCCCGCTTGGTGTCGAAGACGCCGCCACTGAACTGGCATTGCTAACGCGCAGCCAATGGCTCATTCGCAGCACAGGCTCTCTGAGCCTACCCGCAAGGCTCGAGGTCGCTGTCGTCAGGGCCAGCGCTTCGGGGTCGGTCAATACGGCCTTTAGGGTCGCAAGAAGATCGCCGCGGGCAGTCGTCGCCGTTCCGTTGAACGCTGCGGCGACACGGCCGACATAGGCGGAGCTTGGATTGCTCGTCACAAACCTTTGGATCAGCCGGTAGCCGACAAAAGGCCCAACATTGGGGTGTTTAAAGATCGTCTCGAGCGCCGTATTCAGGCTTTGGATTTGATAGGCCTGTAGAGCGCTCATGCCTGCCGCAGTCGTGGGAGCCGCGCCGGTGTAGGCGGGCACCGTGACCCCGAGAAAGGTCTTTGCCAGCTTCGAATGATAGATGGGATAGGGGATCAGAGGCTTTACATCCGGGGAGTTTGCATCCGTGCCATCCCCCGGCTGTTTTGAAAATGTTGCTGTGGTCGGCTTAGCGTTATACCAGCCCCAACCGGTCAGAGCGGCCGCCAAACCGGCTATGTCATCATGGGTATAGGTCGGGATAGGGACGCCGGCTGAGGTCTTTGACGTGCCGTTTTGGTTGAGCTGATAAAGCCCTATCGACATCAATTGCAAGATTTCGCGGGCGTAATTTTCGTCAGGTGACCTGGACGGATTATTGTCGGCCTGTTGGTTTCCAATAATATTCAGATAGAGGCCCATCGCCGGATGAAGCGTCACCGCTTTCATCAGGTCGAGATAGTTGCCAAATGCTCTAGCGCTCAACATGTCATACCAAGACGCGGCGATCCGCGGCGTAATGGTCGAGCCGTTCATGGAGATGACCATGATTTCGGAAAGAGCGAGCGCCATACGATGACGCAGCTGGTCGTCCCCCGTCACGGCGCGGGCCCAGAAACTCTCTTGGAATTGAAGGCCGTTAACTTGGCGCAGATTGACCTTGGCGGGCTGTGTTCCAGCAGGCGCAGCAGCGGCCGCTTTAGCGACCGCAGCATTATACGCAGTGAGGAAATCAGCCTTACGACGCGTGATCCAATTGAGGTGGAAATTGGGGGTCGTTGTCCAGTAGTTGGGACTGCCGTTCGGCGTCGGTGCCGCAAGAACCTGCTGGCTGAACCACGCATCCCGGGTACTTACGGCAAGCGCCGAAACTGAGGCCTCGGTTGCACCAAAGGTCGCGCGATTTAGAAAGGCAGCAGCGGCCTTCCTGTCTTCGGCTGAACCGGTATTTGTTGGGGCCGAAACGCTGGAAGCGAGCTGGCTAACGGCAATGGCCGCTCCGGCAACCGCGAGACCTGCAACGGCTATTCCGCTCGAAGCGCTTTGGGTCGCCATGATTTACGCCTCACCCTTTCGCCGAAGATCGGCTTCCGCCTGGTATGAGGGCCGATGGGCCTTCATCGCGAACACAGATCCAGAGGCCGACACAGTCATGGGCAGGCCGTACTGCAGGGCATTGATACGAGCACACATGACGGCCTCCAATATAAAAATATTCGATAGATTGGATTCTTTTGGGACGCTAGCAGCTGTCGACTGAAAAGAAATATGGATAATATAGTTAACTACGACCGCAAATAGAATTGACAGAAATTTGATCTGATTTTGAAAATTTGGATTCTTTGATTGTGGCAACAAAAAAGGGGATTGATGCCGCCAACGGCTGGAGAAAATCGGGACTTTGCGCGATGGGCGGGACAATCAAGTCAATATGTTAATCAGGATTTTGCGGGGTAAAAATGGCGCACCCGACACGATTCGAACGTGTGACCTTTGCCTTCGGAGGGCAACGCTCTATCCAGCTGAGCTACGGGTGCCTTCGAGGCCTTGTGGGGCCTGCGGCTTGTGGGCGAGTGTTAGCGCAAGGATGGGGCGGGCGCAATCTTGGTTGCGCGCTGCGACATCGGTTTCCTTCTCGCCGTCGTCACTGCGGTCCTGAGGCGCTAGTCTTTTGTCGGGTCCGCAGCAGTGGGGTCGGCATAGGTTAGGGCGAGGAAGACGTCTTCCAGATCGGGGTCTTCGGTGGCGAGGTCCTTGATGGCCACGCCAGCCTCACGCACGCGATTGAGCACATCTTCGACCCCCGCGGTAGCGGTCTTGAAGGTCACGGCCAAGCGCCCATCGGTACGCAGGCGCGCGTCAAAGCCGCCAAGGTCTGGCACGGCGCTGAGGGGCTCGCGCGGGGTGATGACCACCGCGCGGGTGTCCAGCCGCTGAAGCAGGCTCGAGGTCGGCTCGCAGGCGACGACCTTGCCACGATTGACGATGGCGATCGTATCGCAGAGCTCTTGCGCCTCTTCCAGATAGTGGGTGGTCAGGACGATGGTCACGCCCAGATCGTTGAGGCCCTTGACGTAGGACCAGAGCTGACGGCGCAGCTCGACATCGACCCCGGCGGTAGGCTCATCCAAGATCAGGACCGGCGGGCGGTGGACCATGGCCTTGGCCACCATCAGACGCCGCTTCATACCGCCGGACAGGGCGCGAACATAGGCATCGGCCTTGTCGCTGAGGCCGAGAGCCGCCAGCAGGGCATCGGTCTGACGCTCGGCCTTGGGTACGCCATAGAGACCGGCCTGCACCTCAAGCGATTCGCGCGGCGTGAAGAACACGTCGGCGGCCAGCTCTTGCGGCTGCGTCAGTGTGCGCGTGGGCGCGTGCTGCAGCTGCTCAACCTCGACGCCTTGCAGCAGCTGGCCGGGGTGGGCGCAGCCGCCCCCGGCCGGATCAGCCGGCGAGCGCGGCCTTGAAGTTGTCGATGTCGCAGACCAGCAAACTCAAGGGTTTGCCGCTGCGCAGCGCGCGCTGGGGGATCGGGTAGGAAAACCCGAGCCGCAGGCGGGCGGACAACGCGCCGACCTCGCGGCGATAGACATCCGCGCCCTGGGCCATATCCACCGCCGCCGGAAGGGCCGAGGTCAGCTTGCAGATCACCGACTGAACGGCCTTTTCGGCATTGGCATTATAGGTGATGGCACCGCGCCAGGTGGCCGACAGGTTG
>CALFYB010000027.1 GCA_937952995.1 uncultured Caulobacteraceae bacterium | reverse complement strand
CCTCGTTGTAAAACTAGGCCAATTAATGACCGCATGAGACAATGAGCTAGAAACTCATCCTTGGCCTTGACGTGTACGGCGTGGGTGGCCTATATCGCCCCCTCTCTCGCGGAAGCCCTTTCGCGGGTCCCTGTTTCTTTTTTGAAGGTTTGAGCGATGTCGCGCCGCTGCGAACTCACCGGTGTTGGCCCCATGGTCGGCAATAATGTGAGCCACTCTAACGTCAAGACCAAGCGCCGGTTCCTGCCCGCGCTGAAGGCCGTAACACTTCAGTCCGAAGTGCTGGGTCAGTCTTTCCGTCTGCGCATTACCAATGCCGCCCTGCGGACCTTGGATTTCCGTGGCGGTCTGGACGTGTTCCTGGTCAAGGCCCCTGACGCCGACCTGTCGCTGCGCGCCGTGCGCATCAAGCGCCAGCTCAAGGCAAAGATCGCCGCGCAAGCCGCCGCCTAAGCCTTCTCAGCCATCTGAATATCGAAAAGGGCTGGTCCGATGGACCGGCCCTTTTTGTTTGGGCGCGCATAGGCCCTACCGTTAAATGTCCGGACATCTTGACCCTTTGGCATAGGGGCGCCAAAACGAGCGTCTAATTGTCTGGAAGGGCCTGATCATGAAAACGCCGCGCAACTATTTCAAGCCCTTGGCCATTGGTGCGCCTGCGCCCTTGCGCGAGATTCCGCCTCGGGTGGAGCGCATGATCCATTTCGTGCCGCCGCACCTCGAAAAGGTTCGGGCCAAGGTGCCGCAGATCGCCGCGACGGTGGATGTGATTCTCGGCAATCTGGAGGATGCGATTCCCGCCGATGCCAAGACCTTGGCGCGGCGCGGCTTTATCGAGATGGCCAATGCGACCGATTTTGCGGCTATGGGCGTCGGGCTATGGACCCGAATCAACTGCTTGAACTCACCGTGGCTGATGGATGATGTCAGCGAGATCGTTGAGGGTGTCGGCAACCGGCTTGATGTGATGATGGTGCCCAAGGTCGAAGGGCCGTGGGACATCCATTTCATGGACCAATATCTGGCCCAGCTCGAAGCGCGCCACGGCGTGACCAAGCCGATCCAGCTGCACGCCATTTTGGAGACCGCCGAGGGCGTCAACAATATCGAGGCGATCTGTGCGGCCAGTCCGCGCATGCAGGGAATCAGCCTCGGCCCTGCCGATCTAGCCGCGTCGCGCGGCATGAAGACGACCCGCGTCGGCGGTGGCCACCCCTATTACCGCGTCATTGAGGACCCCAAGGCCGATGGCTCGCCGCGCGTGTCGGTGCAGCAGGACCTCTGGCACTACACCATGGCCAAGATGGTCGATGCTACGGCGGCCTATGGGCTGAAGGCCTTCTATGGCCCGTTCGGCGATATTGCCGATCTCGACGCCTGCGAACAACAGTTCCGCAATGCCTTCCTGATGGGCTGTGCGGGGGCCTGGACCCTGCATCCCGATCAGATTGCGGTGGCCAAGCGCGTGTTCAGCCCTGATCCGGGCGAGGTGGCATTTGCGAAGAAGATCCTTGAGGCCATGCCAGACGGCAGCGGCGTGGCTATGATCGACGGCAAGATGCAGGACGACGCAACCTGGAAACAGGCCAAGGTCTTGGTGGATTGTGCGCGCCAGATCGCGGGCAAGGACCCTGAATTTGCAGAGGTTTACGGGCTGTAGGGGAGGGTAAGGACCCCCTTCCCCGGCTTCGCCGGTACTTCCCCCAAAGGGGGAAGATTCGCTTCCTTTAGCTCTTCTCCCTTTGGGGGAAGTGGCCCGAAGGGCCGTAGGGGGCCTTGTTTCCCTTCCACCACTTCCGTGTTCCCCGCGCAGGCGGGGACCCAGATCCTTACGCGCAGGCAGGAATCCATGATCTGGATCCCCGCCTTCGCGGGGAACGCGGCGGTGAGGCAGATGTGTGAATCCTTGTCCTTCGAGGGGCTCAGGATGAGGATGAAGGGGTAGAGGAGTGGATCTATCCCCCTCACCCAACCCTCTCCCCCAAGGGGGCGAGGGCTTTATTGTTCTTAGCCCCCTTCCTGTGGGGGAGGGCCTTGTTGCCTTCCCGCGTCATTGCGAGCGCAGCGAAGCAACCCAGTGGACTGAAACGAACCAGAATTGATGTTCCCCTAGGTTGCTTCGGCGCTTCGCGCCTCGCAATGACGCGGCACTAAAGCTCCCCCACTTCCGTGTTCCCCGCGCAGGCGGGGACCCAGATCCTTACGAGCAGGCAGGAATCCATGATCTGGATCCCCGCCTGCGCGGGGAAGGCGGCGGT
>CALFYB010000026.1 GCA_937952995.1 uncultured Caulobacteraceae bacterium | reverse complement strand
ATGAAGACACCAGCCTGCCCATTGGCCTGGGCCAAACCATCTCCAAGCCGGGCGTGGTGTCGCGCATGATTGAACTCTTGTGCCAGGCCACAGAAGGAAAATTGGGCCGGGTGCTCGAAATCGGCACCGGCTGCGGCCTTATTGGGCGCAAGGCCGCTGGCACGATTAACGGGTCTGTCTACTGGATGGGGCCGTCGTCGTTCTATTCCCTTTCGGGCAGCGGCGTGACGCCTGTGGCATGTCCGATCTGGGACGTCATCTTCCAAGACATCGACACGTCGAACGCCTACAAGATCCGCTGCGCGGTCAACTCCCGCTTTGGCGAAATCACTTGGTATTACCCGACCGTTCATAGCAGCGGCGAGGTCAGCGCCTACGCCAAATTTAACGTAAACCTTCAGGTTTGGGACTTTGGAACCCTGTCCAGAACGGCTTGGATCGATCAGTCTGTATTGGGGCCGCCGATCGGTTCTGACCCCAACACTGGCTACATCTATCAGCATGAGACATCGACCGACGCCGACAATGTCCCAATGCTCTCCAGCTTCCGAACCGGCTATTTCACGCTCAGCGATGGCGACCTAAAGACCTTTATCGATCAGGTCTGGCCCGACATGAAGTGGGGCTATTATGGTGGCGTTCAGAATGCGACGGTCAATCTGACCTTCTATGTCACGGACTATCCCGGCCAGACGCCTACGGCATATGGCCCGTTTGCATTGACCGAGGGCACGACATTTGTTTCTCCTCGCTTCCGTGGCCGCCTTGTGTCGGTCGAGCTTAGCAGTGAAGACATTGGAAGCTTCTGGCGCATCGGCAATATGCGCTATCGGTTCCAGCCGGATGGGAAGTACTAATGGCCGCCTCAATCGATGATATCCTGACAGCGATCAAGAACAACGTCGTTGCCATCGGCAATGCGGCGACCAACCTCTTGAGCCTTTACAAGGCCCTTCCGACGACGCCCTTGGTCTCAGGCCCGGCCACGACGTCTGTCTCGACGGTCTATACGGCGCAAGCCTTCAGCACGAGCCACATCAACACCATCAATATCTGCAATACATCATCGTCTGCGGCCACCGTATCGGTCTATCTGGTGCCTTACGGAGGGACTGCTAGCTCAGCTAACGCGGTATTCTATAACGTGCCGGTTCCGGCCAACACGACCGTGCTGTGGGAGTCTGTCCTCATCCTACCGGCCAATGGCACCATACAGGTATCGGCCTCAACCACGGCGGTGACGATCATGATTGCAGGGGGCACGTCCGCATGAGCATTACCCAGTTCCCTCCCGTCGGAAACAGCATCTCATCACCTGATTATGTCGTCATCGGCGGCACACAGGTTGACGCCTTTGGTCGCCACAGGGTGTCAGGTCCTTACACCCTGTTCGACAGTCAGGCGCGATATGCAGCCGATAGTGCCTATAGCTATTCGACGGTCACGGGCGCAACGACCGCCTACAACACCAACCAAAGCTCTGTGTCGCTCAATGTCACGACGACGTCGGGGTCTTCGGCGGTTGCCCAGACCTATCGGTCGTTCCCATATCAGCCGGGCAAGAGCCTGCTGACGATGCAGACGTTCACCATGAACACTGCAAAGACAGGCCTGCGCCAGCGTATCGGCTATTTCGGCACCAACAACGGCATCTATCTGGAGCAAGACGGAAGCACCGTTTCCTTTGTCATCCGAACCTATACGGGCGGCTCTGTTGATAACTCCCGATCCGTGCCGCAGGCTAGCTGGAACGGGGACAAGATGAACGGCACCGGGGCATCCGGCGTGACGCTCGATCTGACCAAGACGCAGATTCTGTTCTTTGACTTTGAGTGGCTAGGCGTCGGCAATGTGCGCTGCGGCTTTGTGATCAATGGCCAGTTTGTCGTCTGCCACACCTTCCAAAACTCCAACTTTCAGACCGTCGTCTATATGCAGACGGCGATCCTTCCCCTGCGTTATGAGATCACCAACACGGCCACGACGGCGTCATCCTCGACCATGCAGCAAATTTGTTCGACCGTGATCTCTGAGGGCGGATATGAGCAGATTTCGCAGCCCTATATTGCCCGGCCAACTACCTCCATAACAGTGGGTACGTCTTTTGCGCCCCTCGTATCGATACGGCTAAATGCGAGCTATCTAGGCGCAATCGTCATTCCAACAAGCTCAACCTTTTTGCCGATCGGCACGGGGAACTATGAGGTCGCCTTGATCAAAAATGCGACCCTTACCGGCGCGACATGGTCAACATCTCAGTCTGGCGGACAGGTTGATATTGACATTGGCGCGACCGCGCTCACCAACACGGCTGATAATATCGTTCAGAGCCTTTACGCAACGGCAACCAATCAAGGATCTGCCGTCCTGAACCCCTCAAACGCCTTTAACTGGGACTTGCAGCTTGGCGTGTCTTTGGCTGGCGTCAGTGATACATATACCCTTGCAGCCCGCACCCTGACGGGCACCAATGCATGCCTTGGCGCACTAACCTACTATGACCTGACCGTCTAAGGAGACCACGATGCCGCTATCCAAGGGCAAGTCCCAAAAGACGATCAGCCATAACATCAGCGAGATGATCTCTGCTGGCCATCCGCGTGATCAGGCCATAGCTGCTGCCCTTAATGTTGCGCGGTCGGTGGGCAAGGCTGGCGGTGGCACTGTTGATCTGTCAAGGCTAACGCCTGTTGAGGGCGAGCCTGACTTTTATCACAATCCACTTCCGCATGATGTTGACGCATGGTCAAATCTTCATATTGGAAAAGGGCAACGTGGATCTGAAGCCATAAAGCATAGAAATTGGGCGGCCCATGCCGCCGCTAAAGAAACAGATATTCCAATTTCTAAGCTAATTGGAACTGAAGACACGGTGGGCAAACGTGCGTTAATGTCCCCATCATCTGAATTGCCATTTGTCGAGCACTCAAATGGAAAATATTATGTGCGGGATGGAAATCATCGCGTAATCGCTCAATACCTAAAAGGCGCGAAGTCCATTCGTGCCAAGCTGGCTGACCTTGATGCGTTTCCGATCGACCGCACTGCTCGCGCCACAGGCGGTGGCCTCTATGCCAACATCCACGCCAAGCAGGAGCGCATCGCGCACGGCTCTAAGGAGCACATGCGTAAGCCCGGCACCAAGGGTGCGCCTACCGCAGAGGCCTTTAAGCAGTCTGCTCGCACGGCCAAGGCTGGTGGGGGGTTTATCCCCCATGGTGACCCAAGACGCGATCAAAACCTAAAGGATTGGGCTGGAGATAGCTGGCTTAGCGACGAAAATGGTCCGCTTACTTTTTATCACGGCACCTCTAAGGATGTTGATTTTAAGCATTTTAAGGTTGGATCCCATGGGGCTTGGTTCACAAGCGATCCCAATATGGCGTCTCAATATGCTCACGAAAACGATAGCCAGAATACCAAGTATGAGCATGGAAAATTTGTTGATAAAAATACGGCCAGTCGTGTGATGCCCGTGCATTTAAAGGCTGAAAGGCCCTACACGGGAGACCACTTAACCGATCCCCATACGGGGGAATATAAGGGCGCTAGAGCGGATCCCGGAAACTACAAAAGGACGCAATCAAATTGGTTCGGCCAGTTAAGGGATGCTGGCTTTGATAGCTGGATCCCGCGCTCGGAGCCCGGACTGGCAGTCATGCTGGAAGGGCCACATCAGATCAAATCTGCCGTGGGCAACAATGGCAATTTTGATCCCAATATCCCAGACATCAATAAGGCCGGTGGCGGTGAAACCACCACGACCACGGTATCGCCCGGCGGCCTCTCAAGCCATGCGTGGGGCGGCCCTGAGCCCGCAGGCGATCACCTTCACACAGGCCCTATCCATAGCCCTGTAGCAGGCCGCACCGATCACCTGCCGATGCATGTCCCGTCCGGGTCCTATGTGATCCCCGCCGACATCATCAGTTCCATGGGTGAGGGCAACACCATGGCCGGGTTTAAGCATATGCGTCGGATGTTCGGCGGATCGCCCTACAGCGGCGCTACAGCGCCCTACGGCGGCACGTCTGCCCCATATGGCCAAGGTGACAGCGACGAGCCTTACGGGGCCTCCGGAGGGCCTTACAATGAGCCCCTGCCGGGCAAGGCTGGTGGCGGAGAGCATACGGGCTCAGTGCCGATCGTTGCGGCTGGCGGGGAGTATGTTCTGTCGCCAAAAGAGGTTATGATGGCGGGCGGTGGTGATCTCGAAACGGGCCACCGTGTTTTAGATACTTTTGTCAAACGTATGCGGGCCGAGACCGTAAGAACCCTTATCAATCTGCCCGGTCCCAAAAAGGATTAACTTATGGACGAATCCGAAGAGCTAAAGATCAGAATTGGAACGCCTCACGACCTAGATGAACTTATGGCTCTGGCCCTGTCTGGCGCGGAGGAAAACGGATTTCTAAAGCCAAGCGCCTATCGCCTCTTGGAGCAAATATGGCCAGCCGTTAATCAAGACAACGGCATGTTTGGCTGCATCGGAAAGCCCGGCGGCATTATTGAGGGCGCGATCCTGCTAAGGATCGGCACCATGTGGTATTCGGACGAAATAGTGCTGGAAGAAAAGGCCATTTTTATCCACCCCGAATATCGGGCGGCAAAAGGTGGCCGGGCTAAGCGGCTTTGCGAGTTCAGCAAAGAGGTATCGGACACTCTAGGCATACCCCTAGTAATTGGGGTACTATCCAACAGCCGTACTGAGGCCAAGGTCCGAATGTACGAACGTCAATTCGGCAAACCGGCTGGGGCCTTTTGGCTCTACGGGGCGAAGACTGGGCAAAATGCGGAAGTGACGGGGTAAATCTATGGGCGGCAAAAGTTCGACAACCACGCAGGGCGTAACGATCCCCCCGGAAGTCTTGGCCCGCTACAACGCGGTCAATGCACGCGCTGAGACGGCTGCGGCCACGCCCTTTCAGAAATATTCGGATGATCCGAATGCTTTTGTCGCCCCTCTTACCCAGACGCAGCTTTCCGGCATTTCCGGCACCAATGCTGCGGCTAATCAGGCCCAGCCCTACTATCAGGCTGCCACAGGCCAGCTTTTGGGCGCTCAACAGGCTGGCCAATACGGAACCCAGCAGGCGTATGAGCCGCTAAATACCGGATACTATCAGGGTCAGGCTGGCGTCGGTGCATCATACGGCACCATCAACAATTCCATGTATGATGCTCAAAACATCAACAGAACTGCCCTCAATGGTCTCGGCGGCGCTGCTCAGCTTGGCTATGCGGGCAACGATGCTGCCTACAACAGCATTTATAATGCTCAGTTGGCCGGTAATGCCATGACCAATACGGCTGGCAACACCATTTATGGCGCTCAAAATATGGCGCTTGGAACCGGTGCCGACGCCTTCAACACGCAATATCAGGGCATGCTTGAGGGCAAGGGCAACACCGCCTCTGCCAACAACACGCTGTTCAACGCCTATGCGGGCGTTCAGCCCCTGCAGCAGCAGGCCATCAACAACATGGCTCAGTCCTATTATGGGGCTCAGGGCTATAATCAGCGCGCAGATCTTCAGTATCAGCAAAGCCTAAATCAGGCCGATCCGCTCAATCAAGCCGCCATCATGCAATACGCACAGGGCCTTGGTGCGGCCAGTCCCGTAAACTATCAGGCCCTTTCACAGATCGGTCAGTCGCTGGAGGGCGCTCAGCCGTTCCAGCAGCAGGCACAGGGCCTTGTTCAGGCGGGGATGCAGGGCGTCAGTCCGGGTCAAATTGGCGGTCAGCAGATCGGCCAATTTATGAGCCCCTACATCTCGTCCGTGCTTCAGGGCACGCAGGGCATGCTCAATCAGCAGAATCAACAGGCCATGTCCGGTCAGACCGGCAACGCGATTAGGCAGGGTGCCTTTGGGGGTGATCGTGCGGGGATTGCTGCGGCCAGCTTGGCTCAGCAGCAAAGGCTTGCCGATGCTCAAATCTATTCCGGCATTTTGAACCAAGGCTACGGTCAGGCGCTTGGCGCTGCCCAGCAACAGCAGGGCGTCAATCTGTCGGCTGAGCAGGCCAACCGTGCCGCGATCCAGCAGGGGGCACAGGCCACTCTGGGTATCGGCCAGCAGGGCTTTGGTCAGGGCATGACGGCTGCTCAGCAGCAAGCCGCCATGGCTCAGCAGCTTTACGCGCAGCAGGCCGGTGCAGGCCAAAACCTTGCCCAGATCGGTCAGCAGATCTACGGCCAGCAAGCTGGTGCCGGACAGAACTTGGCTGGCCTCGGCCAGCAGCAGTACGGTCAGGGCATGGGCCTGTCTCAGGCGCAGCTTGGTGCCGGTCAGCAGCAATACGCTCAGGGCGCTCAAACAGCCCAGCAGCAGGCTGCCAACGCCAAGCAGATGTACGACATGACGGCTGCCACTGCTGCCCATCAGCAAGAGCTAGCCAAAATGCAATTTGATTTTGGCTCAAAAACGGCTGCACAGCAGGCCGCGCTTGGCCAGCAGACGTTTGGCATGGGCGCAACGACCGCTCAGCAGCAGGCGGCCTTGGCCCAGCAGGGCTACGGCATGGCATCTGGCACCGCCATGAATCAGGCCAATATTGGCAACATGCAGTTTGGACAGGGCGCAACGACCGCTCAGCAGCAGGCCGCTCTGGCTCAGCAGCAGTTTGGCATGGGATCGACCATGTCCCAGCAACGTGCGGCCTTGGCTCAGCAGCAATATGGCATGGGTGCGAATACGTCCCAGCAAATGGCCGGGCTTGGTGCTGGTGCGCAGGGCGCGGCGCTGCAGGGCGCTCAGGCGCAGCTTGCCGCCGGTCAAATGCAACAGCAGACCCAACAGGCTGGCCTGCAGGCGCTCTACAATCAGTTCCTGCAGCAGCAGTCCTATCCGTTCCAAGTCTCACAGTTCTTGGCGAACATTGCGATGGGCACTGGTGCCCTGTCTGGCAATACGACCACGACAACGCAGCCCGGCGGCTTCTTCTCTGACGAACGCCTTAAGGAGAACGTCAAGGAGGTTGGTAAGACCTTCGACGGTCAGCCGATCTATAGCTACAACTATAAGGGTGGCGACAAGCGTCAGCAGATCGGCCTTATGGCTCAAGAGGTCGAGGGCAAACATCCTGACGCCGTGGGCTTGGCTGGCGGCTATAAGACGGTTGATTACGGCAAGGCCACAGAAGATGCGGCCAAGCGCGGCCACTTCTATTCGGGCGGTGTTGCCAGCATGGGCGGTGGCGTGAGCCCCAGCAATTACGGCGAGGGCTTTGCTGACGGCGGCATGCCCATGGGCGGATACGATCCCGCCCTGATGCAGCAGATCCTGCAAAACTATAACGCCATGTACGGCACGCTGGCTCAGCCCGGCCAGCCCGGTATGCTTGGCGCATCAACGCCCGGCCTTGGCGGTATTGTGCCTTCTGCCAGCCTGCCTGTTCCCGAAATGATGCGCCCTGCAGATATGCCAGCAGCGCCAGATAGCGGTCTGGATCGCGCATCGCAGATCGCTGATATCGCCACCAAGGGGCAGCAAACCTATAAGGACAGCGCCGCTGCGCGGGCCAAGATCAAGCAAAAGTACGAGACTTACAAAACCAACAAGTCGTACAAAGAGGCCGCCGCCGGAATTAACGACTATATGGATACCCATGGCGATCCTACGGGCGGCCTTAGGTATAGGGCTGCCGGTGGTGAGGTCGGTTTCGATCCGATGCTGGCACAGCAGATGATGCAGCGATCTCAGGGCATGTATGATGGCCTGTCGGGAGCTTCCGCTGGTCCTTCTGCTGGTGGCCCCGGCGCAATGGGGGGTATTGTTCCTGCCAGTAGCGCACCGGCAACGCCAACCACCCTTAAGGCGGGATCGCCACCGCCTAAGCCCGAAAGTGGCCTCGACAAGCTTGGCAAGGTCGCGGGAATCGCGGCTAGCGCAGCCATGGCCGGTAAGGGCGCTCAGGACTTTGCTGCCGCTCAGAAGACCAAAAGCGCCGCCTCTGGGGTGCGTGACTATATGAACAAGCACGGCGACCCTATGGAGGGAACCGGTCTTAATTTTGGGTACGGCAATGCCGCTGGCGGCAGCGTTGGTTACGCCACAGGTGGCACGCCATATGATACGGGCGGAGCAGGCAAAAGCGCCCTGAATATTCCGGACGAAAAGAAAGAATTTGAGACCTTAAAGGCGGGCGATATGCCCATGAAGCCCGATAGCGGTCTTGATACGGCAGGGAAGGTCGCGGGAACGGCAGCCAGCATTGCCATGCTTATGTCGTTCCTATCGACTGGCGGCACCGCCGGTAGCCGCAAGGGCTATGCGACGGACGGTGAAGTCGAGGGCCTGTCCGATGAGCAAAGGGCGCGAATCGCACAGCTTGAAAACCCGATCGGGACGGCGCTTCGCCGCGCAGATCCCATTGGCTTTGCGGCGTCTAAAAACATCGTCGACTTCCCCTATCTGGGCAGAAAGTACGAAACTAATAAGCAGGCCTACGATCTGCAGGACAGGATTAAGGCTGCCACGGCTCCCGGCGGCCTGCTGCCGGGCCACAGCCCACAGGCTGCGCCAGAGCCCGCTCAGCGTCAAATGGCCATGCCTGCGCCTCGTCAGCGCGGCCTTGGTGCCGCTGGTGCCGGGGCGCCTCCTGCGGCCCCTGCGGCCACTCCTGCCGCGCCCGGCCTGATGGGGTCAGCACCTCCCGCCCTGATGGACAACGTTGCATTTCCAAATGCTGCTCAGGCCGCACCAAGGCCCATGGCCGTTAATCAGAGGACTGGCGAGCGCGACGTCATCCCGCAAGGGCTTGGCGGCGTAATGCCTACTGCTGCTTACGTCCCCGGTGCTGATGAGGCGGCGTTTGCTGGCAAGCATCCGTTCCTGTCTGGCGCAAAAGACTATCTCAGCAAGTCTGAGAATGTCGTGCCGCTGCTGGCCGGTATCGCTGCTATGGGCACCGCGCCCACGCGCAGCCTTGGGGTGGCCTTGGCCAGTGGTGTTGGTGCGGGCGCTAAGTCCTATACGGACATCCGCAAGCAGCAGGCCGACATTGGCGAGACCAAGGCCCGAACCGGCTTCCAGCAGGCCCAAACGACCCGTGAGGGTGTTGCTACTCAGCAGGAAATGGCTGAGCTTCTTCGGGCCGGATATGTCCCGCAGGAAGACCCCAACGGCAAATATCTCGCCCCTGATGGCAAACGCTATCGGTTCGATCCTCCGGGCACCATGGTTCGCTCTGGGGCCGCAGGCGCACCGGGCTCAGCATCAACATCCCCGCTTTTGGGCAAGACGGGCGTCACTAGGGCTTATGAGGCCGTTGGCCGTTATCTTCCCGCGTCGCCAGAGACCAAAGAGCGGTCGAGCGAAGATTACGACAAGACCCTGTCGGCCAGTCAGGCGGCTAAGGGATCGCTTCTCGGCGTCAGCAAATGGGCCGATTCGATTGGCTTCAACGACAAGGGGTTCTTGCAGCCCGGCGCTCTTGCCCCATTGAAAAAGAATGCGGCCAGCTATTGGAACTCCTTGGTTGATACCTTCATCCAAGACCCACAAGAGGCCGTTAAGTACAAGTTCAATCCTGACGCACTGTCGGAGGCCGAAATCGCACAGAAGATGGCCACCGGTCGCGCCTTGATGGCCACGCAGGGTGCTGGTCAGCAGTCGTTTGGTGCGCTTGAGCGTGTTCTTTCGGCGGTGCCTAGCGAGACTATGACACGTCAGGCGTCTATGAGCCTGATTGCGGACATGTACGTTGAAAACTTGCGCCAAATCGACAAGGCCAAATATCTTGAGGCCTTTGATGCTGAGGCTCAAAATCAGGGCGCCCTCCCTCGTGGGATAATCACCCAAGAGGCATTGCAGTCCTTTGATGCCGATCATCCTGAAAGGGATTACGATAAGGACCGAACAGCCATTACCCAAACGCTCCTGCAGCCCGGCTTCTCTAACCTGAAACGGTTTTTGGTCAGCGGAAACGAGGAGCAGCGGCGAGCCGTAATCAACCTTCTCGATGAGAAGTATGGCAAGGACTTCCATAGGTACTTCACGGGGGGCGAATAATGGCCGTTGATGATCGCTCTTTAGGCCTGCAGGACCCCGAACTTTTGGCGGCAATGGAGCAGTTTAAGTCTGCTGCTCCTGCGTCCGCAGGGGCTCCTGAGGCACTGCCATCGG
>CALFYB010000025.1 GCA_937952995.1 uncultured Caulobacteraceae bacterium | reverse complement strand
TGAGGCCAAGGCGCTTCATTCGGCTGCGACCGGACGCGCAGACCCTTCAACAGCACGGCGCGGCGCGGCGAAGCGAAGGCGGCGATCGGAAAGGGATACAGCCCCGCCCAAGGCCATCAACAGCGGGCCCAAGAAAATCAATCGGGCGAGCGGGTTCCAATAGGCCCGCACCAGCCATGCTGGTTGGCCTTCAGTTCCGGCGCGGCGCTCACCCATCACCAAATAGACATCATCCAGCCCTTCGAGACACAGGGCCACTTCGGACGTGGTCTGACTGTTGGCCGGATAGAAGCGCCGCTCTGGCTTGGCATCGCAGACGGGTTTGCCGTTCTTGGTCACGGTGACTAGGCCACGCTCGGCAATGTAGTTGGGGCCATTGGCGGCGACGACGTCGGTAAGACGGACCTGATAGGCCCCGACCGTGATCGACTGGTTGATACTCAGGGCTTGGGCAGCCTCGATCTTCCACGTGGTCTCAAAACAGGCCCCGAGAGCAAAGATGCCCAGACCCGCATGGGCCAGACTCATGCCCCACGCCCCGCGCGGCAGCCCACCAAGCCGGCGACGCACCTCCGCCATGCTGGCCCGGCCAAGATGGATACGCTCTGCGATCTCAGCAAAGACGCCGACGATCAACCAAACACCAAGGCCAATGCCAACCGCCGCCGAAACATGGGTTGGCTTTTGCACCCAAAGGACCAAGAGGGCGATCGCAACCGCCGCGCCCGCCGCTGCCCACAGACGCTGCAAGGCCCCGAGCGCATCACCGCGCTTCCAGCTTAGCAAGGGCCCGACCGGCAAGACCAGAAAGGCGAGTGCCATCAGAGGCGCGAAGGTCAGGTTAAAATAGGGCGTTCCCACCGACAGGCTTTGACCGGTGAGGGCCTCCTTGATCAAGGGATAGAGCGTGCCCAAAAGGACCGTCACCGTCGCGGCGGACAGAACCAGATTATTGATCACCAAAGCGCCTTCACGGCTGATCGGCGCAAAGAGGCCGCCGGGGGGCAGCTTTGGCGCGCGCCAAGCAAAGAGGCCAAATCCCGCCCCGGCCGCTATGCCAAGGATCGAAAGAAGCAGGATGCCGCGCTCGGGGTCGACGGCAAAGGCGTGGACCGAGGTCAACACGCCGGAGCGAACCAAAAACGCGCCGAGCATCGAGAAGGTAAAGGCTCCCAGCGCCAAAAACACTGTCCAGCCCGGCAGCGCACCGCGCTTTTCGGTCACGACCGCAGAATGGAGCAGGGCCGTACCGATGAGCCACGGCATGAAGCTGGCATTTTCAACCGGATCCCAGAACCACCAGCCGCCCCAACCGAGCTCATAATAGGCCCAAAAGGCCCCCAAGGTGATGCCAACGGTCAGAAGGCTCCAGGCCGCCAAGCTCCAAGGTCTGACCCAGCGGGCCCAAGCCGCATCGACGCGGCCCTCAACCAAGGCAGCGACGGCGAAGGAGAAGACGATCGAGAAACCGACATAGCCGCCATAGAGGAACGGCGGATGGAACGCCAAGGCTGGATCTTGCAGCAAGGGATTGAGCGAGCGGCCCTCAACAGGGGGCTGAAGCAGGCGCACGAACGGATTGGACGCAAAAACCGTATAGGCCAAAAACAGGATGCCGAGGCTGCCTTGGCTGGCCACCACCACCGACTTCATGGCGGCGGGCAGACCGCGCGCCATCAAGGCGACTATGGCTCCAAAACCGGTTAGGGCCAGGCACCAGAGCAACATTGAGCCCTCATGGCTGCCCCAAACCCCAGCCACCTTATAGAGCATTGGCTTGGCCGAATGGGAATTGGCCGCGACGTTGGCGACCGAAAAGTCTGAGGTGACAAAGGCGTACATCAGCGCGGCGAAGGCAATCAGGACCATCAAGAACGCCGCGCCCGCTGCCCCCTCACCCGCGCCATAAAATACGGCTGAACGCCGGACCCGGCCAAGCACAGACAGACCGACCTGAGCCGCCGATAGGATCAGCGACAGGATCAGGCAAAAGGCACCAATCTCGACAATCATCCCTTAGTGGCTCCCTTTGGCGCAGGGGCAACGCCATCGCCGCGCCATTCGCCGGACGCCTTCAGAGCCTTGGTCACTTCCCGCGGCATATATTTCTCATCATGCTTGGCCAGAACCTCGGTGGCGCGAAACTGACCAGAGGCTTCGAAAGCCCCCTTGGTCACGACCCCTTGGCCTTCACGAAACAGGTCCGGCAGATCGCCCTGATAGACCACCTTCTCGGAGGCGGCATGGTCCATGATCACGAACTCGACCGAGCCGTCGGGATGTTTGGCCACGCTGCCTTTCGCGACCAGTCCGCCCAACTGAATAGTTTTGCCCGGGGCCAGATGCGCGGCCTGCGCCTGAGCCGGGGAATAGAAAAACGACACCGCATCGCCCATCGCAAAGAAGGCCAGAGCCGCCGCTAGACTGAGGATCGGTGCGGCCACGGCCACCACCAGCAGCCTGCGCCGGGCTTTCTTCGATCTTGGCATCCAACCCATGGGCTTGTTCACTCTTAAACGGCTGCTTGGATATCTATCAGATAGGGCCGAGACGGGCTGAGCCCAAGCACTCAGCACAATCCATCAAGAATTATCGTGACGGGGGCTTGGCACTGTCCTCGATGGTTTTCAACAGATCTGGCCGATCCTTGTAAAGACGCCGCGCCTCAGCCAGAGCCTTGGCTTGGGCTTCGGTCTCACCCAACACGCCATAGGACCGCACCAACCGCGCCCAGCCCGCCGGATCGTCTGGCGAGGCCTTGAGGCGCGCGGCAAGGCTATCGACCATGCTGCGAATGAAGGCAGCCTGATCGGCCCCGCCGGTAGGAACCTCGGCGGCGGCAGGCTTGGGTAAGCCGCCATTTTTGACGACGGTGGCAATTTCGGCGCTGAGGCCTCCAGCCCGATCATCCCCGGCAGGCAGGGAGGCCAGAACCGAACGCCAGACCTCTAAGCCGCCCGCAAAATCGCCCGCTGCCATCATGGCCCGGCCGATGTGATAGCGCGCTGACGGATCGGACGGATCAATGGCAAGGGCGGACTTGAAGGCCTGCATGGCATCCGGGCTCACCTCACCCTTGGCCTGAATGACCAGAGTTTCCCCCAAGAGGGTCTTGAGATCGGCCCGCTCGGGAGCCAAACGGATCGCCGTTTCGAGATTGCGAATGGCGCTGGTCTCATCCCCAAGAGCGGCCTGAACCCTCGCCAAGAACATCAAGGGCTGGGGATCGGTTGGACGCTCAGTGACGACCTGCTGCAATACGGCGACCAACTCGGGGGCCGCTAAGGTCGCAGGATCGGCCTTTCGCCACTTGGCAAGCCGGCTGACAAAGGACTGATCGGGAACACCCGGTGCACCGATGACGCCGTAAGCCGCAACCGCCATCAGGGGCAGGACGGCCGCAATGATAAAGACCCAGCGACGGGCGAGCGGCGACGCCCTGACAGGGGATGGGGTCTGCTCGGCAGCCCCCAGCAACCGGCGCGCCGCTTCGGTTTTGGCTGAGCGATGATCTTCGTCGGTTAAAAGGCCGCGATCTGCGAGATCATCCATCTCGCGAAGTTGACGGCGATAAACATCAAGGCTGGGGTCTTCGGCACCTTCGGCTTGGGCCTCTAAACGCGCGGCGCGGCTGACCACGAAAAAGGACGCGGCAGCGGACAGAAGGGCAGCGGTGATCCAAAATCCGATCATGCCAAACCCCTAGCCGATCTTATGGCTTTACGCGACCCCAAAGGGTTGCGACATCAACGCCGCGCGACTGGAATAGCTCGGCGGCGCAACTGTTCGGCGGCAGCCTCGTCATGGACCAGCGCGACATACTTTGCCACAGCATGCACTCGCTCACGAACGGCCTCGGTCGAGAGGCTGAAGTCGGTCAGAAGCGCGAGCGTACCCTTACCGTAATATTCTAAGAACTCTTGAGTTTCGGTCAGCACCCGCGTTCGCAAGACGCCAATGCCGCTGACGCTGGCGATCGAGCGTACGGAGGCCATGAAGACCAAAATGGCTTCAAGCCGCGCCTCAGCAATGGGCTCGGGGGCAACATTGATGTTCGGCGTACGGTTCAGAGCTCGTGAATTTTTCGAAGCGGCGGCAATCGGAAGCGCCCTCGGCAGAAGGCCATCGACCTGATTGAGCAGGGCCTCACAGGCATTGGTCAGGTCGCGCTTAGACCGCGCAATCCTGCGCCCCCAAGGCCCGTTCTTGCCCAAGACGAGATTTTCCTCAAAGTTGGTTGTGATCGCAATAATGGTCTTGGCCGCAATCGTGATGGCCTTTCCAGCGCTGAGACCCTCGTCAAGGTTCACCTCACCGATGGTCTCAACCAACGTCTCGGCCTGACCCAATAACAGCTCACCAAAGAGGTTGAGATCCATATTGGCGACAAATTGGTCGGTTGGACGGTCGAGCGCCGCAGAAATAACCCGCAATATGGTCCAAGGCGATTCCAGGTTTGTGTAGATGACTTCGAACAGCCGGAAAGGACCATCCGAGGATATGTTCGCCGCGTCGCGATAGGCCAACCGGACCGATAGGGCATCGTCCGCATTCATGCGGGAAACCCATAGGGGCAGTTCTAACAGGACGTCGCGCAGCAGAGCGGACATCTTTAGAAAACCAACAAGGTCCCGCACACCGGTCGGAGAAGCCTTATTGAGGCACTCAATAACCGCTGAAAATGCCGGATCATTATCCAGAAGGCCATCGATCGCTTCGTCACAGGCCTGATTGAAAATATAGGGAAGCAGATCTTCGCTTTCCCAACGCGCCGCCATATCGCGCGCCTGCGCCATCAGTTTCGGCGCGCGGTCCGCTAAGGCGTTCCAGAGCAATGTCGGCAATGCAAAAGGAAAACGGCTCTGAGATTTACCCGGTTGGTTTTTCGTACAGAGACTGAGAAAGGGGCTGAAGACGATGGCCCGAACCTTGCGGTCCTTCATCTCCATCATGACGATGTCACGCACATCTGCCATGGTATGTTCGCCCATTTGGGCGGAAAGCACTGCGGTCAGTTGCCCAAGGCCCGAATCTGGGACCGTTTGCACAATCGATCTTACGATCTTGCCCTGACTTTCAGTGAGGCCCGGCATTCCACTTTCCTAAGCGAAGGGTTCACCGCCCTAAGCAAGTCAACGTCACTAACAGCATATTTACTGTGAAGATCGTTAATTACCAGATAATATCAATAATTATTAAAATAGCGCGGACCTATGCGGATGCGGGAAGCACGAGCAAGACGCCCAAGCCCTTCAGATCCGAAGAAAAGAGCGTCATGGTTCCGCCGTAAGCGCGAGCCAATTCATCAACAATCGAGAGCCCGAGACCTGAACCTGGCGAGGCTTCATCGAGCCTAATACCTCGCTTTAGCATGTCATCCTGCCGGTCTACCGGAAGGCCGGAGCCGTTGTCTTCGACGGTAACAATCAAACGGTCACTGTCGTCTGGTCGGCAAATGACCCGGACATATCCACGGCTCCACTTGCAGGCATTTTCTAGTAAATTGCCGACCATCTCCATCAGATCTTGCCGTTCACCTAAAAACGCTAGCTCAGGCGGGCACATCCAGTCGATTTCGACCTTTTCGCGACTGTAAATCTTCTCAAGCGTCCGCGCCAATTCATCAACCACGGGCTCAACGAGGGTGCGGTCGCCACTGCCTTGAGCGCGCGCTGCGGCGCGTGCGCGGCGCAGATGGTGCTCGACCTGTTCGCGCATGGTGTCGGCTTGCCTTTGAACAAGGTCCGCCAAGGGCCCGGGAAACCGTTCGGCTTCGGCTTGGATCACGGAAAGGGGGGTCTTTAAGGCATGGGCGAGGTTGCCAACATGGGTTCGCTGACGCTCAACCACCTCTTGATTGTGGGCCAGAAGGCCATTGAGCTCATCGGCGACGGGCGACAGTTCCGTTGGATAGTCCTTTGAGAGCCGATCAGCCTTGCCCTTGCGGACCTCCGCGATCTCTTGGCGCAATTCAAACAGGGGTCTGAGGCCAATACGGACCTGCATCACCACGGCAACCATCAGGCCAATCCCCAGCAGCAGAAGCGCCGAAAGCGTGACCACCGCGAAACGCCGCGCATCCTTATCGACGGGCGAGCGATCCTCAGCGGCGAGGAACACCACGGGCACGGATCGTCCCGGCAAGCGCGCGAGCAGGCCGCCAAGGCGCAAGGCCTCACCATCCGGGCCTCTTATATCGGCATAGACTAAGGTGCCCGGATTCTTCTGCAGACGAGCCAAGAACCCGTCGGGGACTGTCAGTTCTGCATCAAACAGGCTCCGAGACCGGATCAAGGCGGTCAGCCGACCGCCTGAGCTAGGTTCAGCGACCTGCCAATAGCGGCCCGAATAGGCTCTTAACGAGCGGACATCGGTGATCGGCGGTGCAGCGACCCGGCCATCGGCTTCGACGCTGGAGCCTGAATAGAGCCCCTGAACCACATCATTGAGCCCCTGATCAAAGCGGCTCAGGGCGGCTTGCTGGAACAGGGCCGTCAATACCAGTCCCGTCAGAACCAGAGCTGCCAAGCTCCAGACCGATGCCAGCAGCACCAGTCGGCGGACCAGAGACGGACGGCGCTGGGTGGCTGACGTCACCGCCCCTAGGCCTCCCCGGCGAGGGGAACGATGCGATAGCCAAGCCCTCGGACCGTTTCGATGCGATCCGGTCCGATCTTCTTGCGCAGACGGCCGATAAAGACCTCAATCGTGTTGGAATCCCGGTCAAAATCTTGATCGTAAAGATGTTCAACCAGTTCGGTACGGCTAATCACCCGGCCCTGATGCATCAACACATAGTGCAACAACCGATATTCAAGTGAGGTCAGCCGCAAGGGCTCCCCATCCACCGTGGCCCGCGCCGCCCTCGGATCGAGCCGAAGGGCCCCGCTCAGGAGCGTTGCGGTGGCATGACCTGCCGTGCGTCGCAGCAGCGCCCGCAATCGGGCTAACAACTCTTCGGTATGGAAAGGCTTGGTCAGATAGTCATCGGCACCGGCATCAAATCCGGCGACCTTTTCGCTCCAAGCACTTCGCGCCGTGAGGATCAGAACAGGCACGGCCATGCCCTCGCGCCGCCAGCGCTCCAGCACTGACACCCCGTCGATCTTAGGCAGGCCCAGATCGAGGATCACCGCGTCATAGGGTTCATTGGCACCAAGATAGTGCGCCTCTTCACCATCGGGCGCGTGGTCAACCACATAACCCGCGTCCGCCAGCGCCAACTTCAGTTGACGCGACAGGTCCTTGTCATCTTCGGCGAGCAGGATCCGCATGGTCTATTCTCCATCAGCCCGAAGGATGGCACCGGTCTCAGCATCGACAATATAGTCAATCCGGCGACCATCTTCAGCCGCCCAGCGCACGCGATAGACCGCGCGGCCGCCAGATTGCTCCATCCCCGCATCAAGCGGACGCCCGGGCGTGCGACGGCGGATCTGTTCCATGACGCGGCCAAGGGGAATGGCGCGGCCAGACTGGACCGCCTCTCGCGCTTCGCCCTGCTGCTGACGCCAACCGGCACCCAGCGAGTCTGGACCTGCAGCCGCCATGACCGCCCCGATGGCCATATCGGCCAGCCCATGCGGACGAGCCAAGGCACCCTGCGGCACCGCTGCGACGACAGCGACCGCGAAAAGCACCAACAGAGGCGATGACATCCGGTTCATAAGAACGACCCTAGGCCCCATTGGCTGAATAGGACCTGAATAGACCGCATAGACTAGCTACGGCGTTTTGCGGGCTGATAGGGCCGATCCTTGCGCCAAGCCTCGGCGAAACGTTCCAGTTCGGCATCGGGCTTCTCGGGCAAGGTCACAACCAGTTTGGCCAGCAGATCCCCACGATTACCGCGAATATCGGACAGGCCCCTGCCCTTGAGCCGAAGCAAGGCCCCCGAATTGGCACCGCGCGGAACCGTCAATGTGACAGGACCATCGGGCGTCTGGGCCTGCACCTTTGCACCGAGCACCGCGTCAGGCACGCTGACGGGCAGGTCCATCACCAGACTATCGCCTTCGCGGCGAAACAGCGGGTGGGGCCGGATGGTCAGTTCGATCAGGGCGTCGCCCGGCCCCCCGCGACCGGCCGTCCCTTGGCCGCGCAAGCGGATGGTCTGGCCGTCGACGGCCCCAACCGGAATGGACGCCTCAATGGTCTTGCCATCGCCAAAGGCAATGCGCTTCTTTCCGCCGAAAATGGCATCTTCCAGATCAATGTCGAGCTTGGCACGCACATCCGCGCCTTTGGCCGCAAAGGGCCCGCCACTGCCGAAACCGCCGCCGCTGGGGCGTCCGCCGCGCGATCCGAACATATCGCCAAAGATGTCGTTCAGATCGACCCCGTCGAACTGAGCCCCGCCAAAGCCGCCGCCGGCTGGGCCTCGCCCGCCCGGGCCCGCGCCGCCGCCGAACCCGCGCATCGACTCGCGGCCGTCAGCGTCGATCTGGCCAGCATCGAACTTCTTGCGCTTGGCCTCGTCGCCGATGATGTCAAAGGCAGCGGACACACGCTTAAACCGCTCTTCGGAGGCCTTATTGCCGGGATTTTGGTCGGGGTGATGTTGTTTGGCGAGCTTGTGAAAGGCACGCCTGATCTCGCTCGTCGTGGCTGAGCGCGACACACCAAGTTCCAGATAGGGATCCTGCGCCAAAGGGAAGGCCTCGATTCAACAAAACTGCTTGCCTCAGTTAAGCCATTCCCGGCCATGCGCAAGTCATTAGTGATAAATTTACAACAGATTGATCTGCGTCGGAACACCCCACCCATAGCTGTCAGAGCCCTGAGACACGCGGATTTGGATCAGGGACCGTTCATTCGCTGCAAAATCCGCCAACTGATCGATCGCGCTATAGAGCCATTGGCTCTGATCAACCTGGGCTGACCTGAGCACCGCTGACCCCTTCAAAACCTCCACGCGATAGACCTCTCTTGCCTCCGATAGGGGCACCTCAACCGAGCCCCAATCATCACCGCCAACTCGCGTTCGCCGCAGCCACCGAACCTGCACCGCGCCCGAGGAGGCTTGAGTGACCTTAAGGTGACAGGGCGACCATGGACGCTCGGCCAATCCCTGCCAAGAAAAGGCGGTCTCGCTCATGGCCTCGCCTGAGGCTGGACCACCGGCCAAGGCCGCGCGCCACACCAGCGGCAGACCACGCTCAGACCGTGACAGGCCCACCCGCGTCAGGTCCGCTGACAAGGCCACCACCGCCGCGCCCGCAGGGGTTAAATCGGCCATGGCCCCATCGCTGCCCCCTTGCCCTCGCATCAAGCCCGACAGGACATAGCTAGAGGCTCCCACCAAAGTTGCATTGAGAAATTGCACGATCTCCCAGTCACCGGACGCGCTTTGGATGGCCAAACTGTTGGCTCCGGCCAAGACCTCGATCAGGCTGCGGCTTTGCAGGGCCTCGCCCTCGATCTGGACCGATAGCTGCGCGGCGCGGTCGATCCGGTGCAAGGCACCCCGCGCCAGCGCTGTGAGGGTCTGACCAACCGGTGCCGAACGATCAATGATGCCGCGCGACACGAGAGCCTGCGCGCTCGCCCCCGCCCAGACCTCCATGGTCCGCCAAGGCTCCCCTGCTAAGGCCGCAATGGGGCGAAGATCGGTTTCCTGTCCGTTCAGGGGCGGAAGATCGAGCAGATGAAAGATCGGAGGGGCCGCGCGCTGCAGCGGCGCAGAAACCTGCCAAGGCGTATCCTCATGGGTGGGGCCATCGACGAAGGTTGCGACCCGCGTCAGGTCCAGACGGGGCTGTTCGTCACCATTGACGCGGTTGATGCGCCAAGTGCCCTCAAAACCCTCGACCGCGACGACGTCCCCCGGCTCGGCCTTTACGGCCAGCAGAGGCCCGACCGGTACGGTCAGATGATCACGGTCGGCCTCCAGATTGGCAAGGGCGCGCCTTGCGGTAGACAGGGCCACAGCCTCCGAAATCACCATGGGCAGGTCCATATCGCTCGAGCCCGTGCCGCTTGAGGGATCGCGCCGATAGAGCACCGCTCCGACCTGATAGTCACAACTGCCCGCAAGGGTTCTTCAAGTTGGAAACTTTCACCCCGGCCAGCAATGGTCGGGGTTCTTTTCGGAGTTGGATCACATGGCCATCTCGCGCAAGAGTG
>CALFYB010000024.1 GCA_937952995.1 uncultured Caulobacteraceae bacterium | reverse complement strand
TAAGGCCAACCCCACCCCCAAACCCGCGTTCCCCGCGAAGGCGGGGATCCAGACCCTGATGCGCAGACGGAAAGCGGCCCGCTAATATCATGCAGCGCGTGAGAGGGACGTGGATGAATACCCCCCACTCCCAACCCTCTCCCCCTCAAGGGGGGAAAGGGCTTATCGGCTCTAGCCCCCTGCCAGCGCCGCCTTTAGTCCCGAATAGTTAGGCTGGTCGATCTGGACCTGGTCGATGATGCTGGCGCGCATGTGGGCGAGCAGGGCGGGGGCGGTGATGTCGATGGTGCCTTCGCGGATGGCTTGGCACAGGGCGGTATTGAGGCTGGCAAAGTCGCCTTCCTCGCCCATCAGGTCTTGAAGACGCGCGGTAGCGGCGGCCTCGGCAGCTGCCCCGTGCTCGATCTCGCGGCGCAGGGTCAAGAGTGCATTGACGGCCACACGGGCGAGGAACACGTCGCGGTCCTTCAATTGCGGCGCGGCGCGGGTCTCGATGAAGCCGATCACAGCATCGACAAGTTCTAAGGCATTGGGTTGTTCGATCATGCCACGGCCTCCAAAAGCGTAATCAGATCAATCTCGGTTTCGCTGGTGCGGCGGCCAATCATGGCGCGCTCGACCGAGGGGTCAGCCCCATTGGCAAAGGACAGGTACATTGTCATGCACATGATCCCCCACTTCATCGAGCCGAGCATCTGCCAGTACTTGACCCGCTCCAGCGCGATGGGAGCGCCGCCAGCGGCCTCGTAGGCGTCGAGCAGTTGCGCATAGTCGCCAAAGCCGCCGACCGGCTTGGCATGGTTGCCAAAGCGCCAGGAATTGACGCAAATCCAGCCAAGGTCCTCGGCCGGATCACCCAGATGGGCCAACTCCCAATCGAGGACAGCGCGCAGGCCGTCATCGGGATGGATCATCAGATTGCCATTGCGAAAGTCGCCGTGCACGAGGGTCTGGCGTTCCAAAGCTGGGGCGTGGCGCTTGAGATGGACGAGCGCGGCCTCAATGATCGGGCGTTCGGCACCGCAGTTACGATAGACCGCCTCGTACTTTTCCAGCTCCACCAGGGCGCTGGAGTGCGCGACCTCTGGCAGGCCTTCGAGCGGGATGGCGTGGATCTGGGCCAGCACCGCGCCGCATTGGGCGGCCAATCCCGGGCGGATGGCGGCGAAGGCCTCATTGCGCACGATACGGCTACCGAGGGTCTCGCCCTCGACCTTGCCCATCACGTAGGCTTCACCCACCCCGTCAGCCTCTTGGAAGACGTAGGGCACGGTTGGCACCGGCGCGCCGCGCGCGGCGGCAGCGCGGATCAGGGCCGCTTCTGTGGCCAGCGGCACGGCATTGCCAGAGCCGGTGGGGCTGTCTGGGCGACGGCGAAGGATCAGGGGCACATCACCGCTCGGTGTATTGGCGAGGATGGACCAGGTCTCTTGGCTGGCCCCGCCCGACAGTCGGCGAAGGTCACTCGCGCCGGTAGCTCCCGGGGCAAGTTTTGCGGCGACCCGATTGATCGCCTGTTCCAAATCAGCAGCTTCCACGCGGCGGCTCCCTAGAGTCTTATTCTTGACCCCACTGTGACGGGTCTAAAGCCTCAGGCCAAGCCTCACCCAGCGTCAGTGAGGCCCATTGCCGCTTGCCAATCGAACAACTCCCCCAAAATGCGCACCGCAAGGCCCCGTTGACCGGTCAGGCTGGGGTCTCTGGCCAGGATCAGGCGGGCATCATCAGCCGCCGCGATGATCAGTTCGCGGTGGGCGATGGGGTCTGCGAAGCGATAGGCGGGAAAGCCGCTCTGTTTCAGGCCGAGCGGATCGCCGCCGCCGCGCAGTTCCAGATCGCGCTCGGCAATGGCAAAGCCGTCGTCGGACTTGCGCAAGATGTCTAGCCGCGCCTCACCGTTCTTGCTCAGGGGAGGATCATAGAGCAGGACGCATGAACTCTCACGCGCGCCGCGTCCGACCCGTCCGCGCAGTTGGTGGAGCTGTGCAAGTCCGAACCGCTCGGCCTGTTCAATGACCATGATCGAGGCATTGGGAACATTGACCCCGACCTCAACCACGGTGGTGGCGACCAGCACGGACACGCGCCCTTCAGTGAAGGCGGTCATGACCGCGTCCTTGTCGGCTGCTGGCATCTGTCCATGGACCAGACCGACTGTAGGGCCGATCAGTTTGCGCAGGTCCTCGGCGCGGGCCTCAGCTGCCGCCATATCGATCAGCTCGGACTCGGCCACCAGTGGGCAGATCCAGAAGGCCTGAGCCCCGGCTGAGACCGCCGTCTTGAGGCGCTGAACAATCTCGCCCATGCGCGGTGTGGGTACAGCGCGGGTGGCGACCGGCGTTCGGCCCGGCGGCTTCTCATCAATGCGTGAGACATCCAGATCACCATAGAGCGTCAGTTCCAAGGTGCGCGGGATCGGCGTGGCGCTCATGGCCAACAGGTGCGTGGCGGGTCCCTTATCTTGCAGGCGGCGGCGCTCAGCGACACCAAAGCGGTGCTGCTCGTCGATCACGGCGAGGGCCAGATGGGCGAAATGGACATCGTCTTGGAACAGGGCGTGGGTGCCGACAGCAATATCGACCTCTCCGGCCAGCAAGGCTCGCAGCTTTTCTGCGCGTCCCGGCCCCTTATCGCGGCCGGTGAGGAGCATCAGGTTCAGGCCCTGCGCCGCCAAGGGCTCTTTGAGGGTCTCATAATGCTGTCGGGCGAGGATTTCGGTGGGGGCCATCAGCGCCGATTGGCGACCGGCGGCGGCCACATCGGCCATGGCCAGCATGGCCACCACGGTCTTGCCCGAGCCGACATCGCCCTGCAGTAGGCGGCTCATGCGCTCGCCGCTCATCAGGTCGCCGCGAATTTCAGACAAGCTTCGGCGTTGGGCGCCGGTTAGGGCAAAGGGAAGGGCCGCTTCCATCGCATCGGACAGGGCACCGGCCCCGATGGCCGGAGCAGGATCGCGCCGACGGGCGGCTTTGCGCTGGGCCATGGCCATCTGGTGGGCCAAGAGCTCGTCATAGGCCAGCCTCATCCGGTGAGGGGCTTCAAGCTCGAGATCGGCGAGGGTCTTGGGATCGTGCAGCCGTTGAAGCGCCTCACGCCAGCCCATCCATTTGTTCTTGGCTAGCCACGCCGGATCCTGCCATTCGGGCATTTCCGGGGCGCGGTTCAGCGCTTCACCGGCCAACCGGCGCAGGGTGCGCGAGGGCAGGCCCGCCGTGGTGCCATAGACCGCCTCAATCCGGGGGATGTCATCGACGCGGCCCGCATCAAGCATGAAGTCGGGATGGGCGATTTGAAGCTCAGAGCCGAACCGTTCGACCTTGCCACTGACCGCGCGCGCGGCCCCGACAGGATGTTGTTCTTCTAGGTGTGGGCCGCCGCCCTTGAACCAGGTCAGGAATAGAAAGCCGGTTTCGTCGAGTGTCCGGATCCGCCATGGGCCGCCCCGGCGGCTGGGGGGCAGATGGGCATCGATCCGCACCACAAAGGTCTGGACCTGGCCATCGACGGCCATATTGGCGGTGGTCGGGCGACGGTCGATCAGGCCCTGCGGACAGAGGAACAGAAGGTCGCGCACGCGCGGGCCCGCAGCCTTTTCAACCAAAGGCGCGATCTTGGGTCCCACGCCCTTGAGCGAACTCGCAGGAGCGAACAGGGGAAAGAGAATCTCCGGCCGCATAAATGCAGTATAGCGCGACTGGCCGCTAAGGGCGCGACGTTCTATATCGAGCACCAAGCGTGTGATGACGAGGATTAGGCTATGGGTAATTCAGTGGACGAGGTTCGGTTGCGGCGTGTGAAGTTCCGCGCTTGGCATCGAGGCTTTCGGGAAGCAGACCTGATCCTCGGCCCCTTTGCCGACCAATTTCTGGACGGCTTTACGTCCGCTCAGATGGATGCTTTCGAAGCCCTGATCGATGAGGCCGACCAAGATCTCTATGGCTGGATCGTTGGCCGGATCGAAACGCCGCCCGAGTTTGACGGCGAGATTTTGAACCTTATTAAAGACTTCCGGTTCAAAGCTCATGCCGTGCGTGGAGATGGTCGGGGGGCCTAGATCCCCTTCCAGTCCCGAAAGGAAATCACGCCTGCGGGCGGGTCTTGATCGGTTCGGGCCAGATCGACCATCAGGGGCACGATCTCTTCGGGTGCGGGCAAGGTCATCGGGTCTTCGCCGGGGAAGGCGACCTTGCGCATTTGCGTGCGCATGCCGCCGGGATTGACCACGCAGGCCCGCACAGGCGTATTGGCCATCTCGTCCGAATAGGAGGCCACGAGGGCTTCAAGCCCGGCCTTGGCCGCCGCATAGGGTCCCCAGAAGGCGCGAGGGGTCTTGGCCACGCTGCTGGTCAGGAAGATCAGTCGGCCCGCGTCGGACAGGCGCAGCAGCGGGTCCATCGACCGGATCAGGCGATAGTTGGCCGTCAGGTTGATGCCGATCACCCGGTCAAAGGGCTTGGGATCAATATGGGCCACAGGGGTCAGGCCGCCGAGATAGCCTGCGGCTCCGACCAAAATGTCCAGCTTCTTATAGCGTTCATAGAGCGCCAGACCGAGCCGGTCGATGCCGTCACCATCCATCAGGTCCAGCGGCACAAGGCTGGCATGCTCGCCGGTTGCGGCAAAGATCTTGTCATCCAGCGCTTCGAGCCCGCCTTGGGTACGCCCCACGGCAATGACATGGGCACCAGCCTCAGCATAGCCAAAAGCAATGGCCGCGCCGATGCCACGGGTCGCGCCAGTCACAAGGGCGATGCGCCCGGCCAGCGGCTTGAAGGGGGATGAAGTCGTCATGGGATGCTTTTATCGTTTCGTGCGTCTAGGTCTATGGACAAAGCGGGCGAAAAACCCTGCTTAAGGCTCGTCTCGCCGCCCATATCGCTGCGCTATAAGGGCGCAGGCCATGAGTTGCAGTTGGTGAAAGATCATCAGGGGCAGGACGATGACCCCTGCTGTGGCGGTTGAGAACAGGATGCCCGCGATAGGAACGCCGCTAGCCAGGCTCTTCTTCGATCCGGCAAAGACAATGGCGATCTCATCGGCCTTGGTGAACCCGAGGCTTTTGGCAATCAGGGCCGAGAGGGCCAGAACGGTGGTCAGGAGCATGGCGCTCAGCACCAAGAGGGTCGCCAGATCCTTGGCCCCGACCTTGGTCCAGAGGCCTGCCGTCACCGCCCCGCTGAAGGCCCCATAGACCACCAGCAGGATCGAACTGCGATCAAACAGGCTCAGGATCGACTTGTGTTCAAGCACGAAGGCTCCGGTCCAGCGCCGCGAGGCTTGGCCAATTGCAAAGGGCAGGAGCAGTTGAACAATGATCGCCTTGACCGCATCCATCGAGATGCCCAGCCCCTGCGCATGGAGCAACAGTCCGACCAGAAGCGGCGTCAAGAACACGCCCAGCAGATTAGACGCCGACGCCGCGACGACCGCTGCGGCGACATTGCCTCGTGCGGCTGAGGTGAAGGCAATCGAGGACTGGACCGTTGAGGGCAGGCAGCAAAGGAACAGCACCCCTTGGGCCAGTTCCCTCGGCAGGATCGACGACGGCAAGAGGCTGGTCGCTAAACCCAAGAGCGGGAACAGGGCAAAGGTGATGGCGATGATGGTTAGGTGTAGACGCCAATGACCGAGACCCGCGATCACGGCTTCACGCGGTAGCCGTGCACCATGCAGGAAGAACAGCAGCCCAATAGTGATCTTTGTCACCCAGCCTAGGGCGAGCGCGGCGGTGCCACTGACCGGAAACAGGCTCGCCAGCACCACAAAGGCCATGATGGCCATGATGTAGGGGTCGAGCTTGAGCTTCAGGAGCAGGCCATTGATCCACGCCAAGGGGTTAGGGACCTTGCCGCCGGGCATTAGGCGCTGACGAGGAACGATAGCTGACGGCTGGACTGATCCTTGCGGCTCTCGGCCACCTCCCGGTCGAGCAGGCGGGTCGGATAGTCGCCGGTGAAATAGTGGTCGGTAAATTGCGGCGAGGCCGGGTCGCGGGCACCCGCATCCATCGCCCAATAGAGGCCATCGACGGACAGGAAGCCCAGACTATCGACCTCGAGATAGGCGGCCATCTCTTCAAGTGATTTGTTGGCGGCCAGCAGATGCTCGCGGTCAGGCATGTCGATGCCGTAGAAGTCGGGCCAGCGGATCGGCGGTGAGGCTGAACGCAGGTGAACCTCTGTCGCGCCGGCTTCGCGCACCATTCGCACGATCTTCAACGAGGTGGTGCCGCGCACGATGGAATCGTCGATCAGGATGACGCGCTTTCCGGCTAGGACCGTGCGGTTCGGGCTGTGCTTCATCCGCACGCCAAGCTCACGTACCCCTTGGGTCGGCTGGATGAAGGTGCGTCCGACATAGTGATTGCGGATGATGCCCATCTCGAAGGGAATGCCGCTTTCTTGCGAGAAGCCGAGGGCGGCGGGCAGGCCAGAGTCGGGCACCGGCACAATAACATCGGCGTCTGCGAAGGTTTCTTGCGCGAGGCGGCGACCCATCCGCTTGCGAACCTCATAGACCGAGCGACCGTTCACGACACTGTCTGGACGGGCGAAATAGACATATTCGAACACGCAAGGACGGGCATGTTCGGCCGGGAAGGGACGCAGGCTCTCGATGCCGTCTTCGGAAATAACGACCATCTCGCCATGTTCGACATCGCGGGTAAAGCGCGCGCCGATCATGTCTAGGGCGCAGGTTTCGGAGGCCAGAACCGGCTTGCCATCCAGTTCGCCCAGCACGAGGGGGCGGATGCCGAGCGGATCACGCACGCCAATCATCTTCTTGTTGGTCATGGCCACGAGGGCATAGCCGCCCTCGATCTGGGACAGGGCATCGATAAAGCGGTCGACGACCTTGGCCTTACGCGACCGCGCGATCAGGTGGAGGATGACTTCGGAATCTGATGTCGACTGAAAGATCGCGCCATCGGCTACCAACTGCTCACGCAGGACCAGAAAGTTGGTCAGATTGCCATTGTGGGCCAAGGCCACGCCGCCCGCCTGAAGGTCTGCGAACATCGGCTGAACATTACGAATGAAGCTGCCGCCCGCCGTCGAATAGCGCGTATGGCCAATGGCATGGGTGCCGGGCAGGCGATCGATCAGGTCTGGACCGGCGAAGGCGTCGCCGACATGGCCCATATGGCGTTCGGTATGAAAGCGGTTGCCGTCGAAGCTGGCAATGCCGCAGGCCTCTTGCCCGCGATGTTGTAGGGCGTGAAGGCCCAGAGCGGCGACGGCGCTGGCGTCTGGCACGTCATAGACCCCGAAGACCCCACATTCGAGACGGGGGCGGTCGTCATCAGTTTCCCGATGTTCGGGCGCTGAAAAGGTCTCGCGGGCCTGACCGATCATCGCGTTTTCTCCACCAGTGCGTCGACGTCGCGGCGCGATTTATCATCATAGCCCTTGCCAGACTTCTTGGAGTCGTTCTGGTTTGAGGCTGAGTTTTTGTCGTCGGCTGCGCCTTCACGGACAGCGTTCGCAATCGATGGGCCAAGTTTTCCGGCGACAGCTGAACCCTTTGGAGCCATGGAGCGCAAGACCTTGGCGCTGAGGCTCGACAGAGGATAGAGCGCCGAATGGGATATCCATTTGGGCACCCGCTCGGCAGGCGTTGCGATGTTGAACACCAGATTGAACACGCCCAGAAAAAACAGGGCTCGGATCAGGCCAAAGGCCACGCCCGCAGAGCGATCCAAAAGGCCGAGCGTCTCGATATTGTGCAGTTTCTTGGTCAGCAGTGACCCCGCCATGCGAATGCCAATATAGGCCCCGATGAAGGTCAAAACCACGGCAAGGCTGGTCGCAAACCAGTCCGGGTCGAGCATCTTGCGCGCAATCGGCCCGGTCAGTTTCAGGCCATAGGCCGCGATCAACGCCGCCAGCACAAAGGCCAAGATCGTCATCACCTCACGGACCGCACCGCGCACGAAGCCGATTCCGGCTGACACCAGAATGACGCTCAGGGCGATGAGGTCGAAAAGGGTCAACGGCGCTCCTTTGCCACGGTCCTAGGTCCAATCATTTTCGCCGATGCGGCGAACCGCGTCGACCAGTCGCCCGACGCCCGAGACCGGGAAGGGCGAGACATCGGCAATGCCCATAGGCCCCACAGCACGCGAGAAGCCGAGCTTTGCCGCCTCCTTTAGGCGCGACTCCATCCGGCTGACCTGCCGAACTTCGCCCGAGAGGCTGACCTCACCGAACACCACGCAATCTTGAGGCAGGGCCACGTCGAGCGCCGATGAGGCAAGGGCCGCTGCCGCTGCAAGGTCTGCTGCCGGTTCGCTGATCCGCAAACCGCCTGCGACGTTCAAATAGACGTCCCGCGCGCCGAGGCCAAGCCCGCATCTGGATTCAAGCACCGCCAAAACCATAGCGAGGCGTCCTGAATCCCATCCGACCACAGCCCTGCGGGGTGTTCCGTAGGCGGAGGGCGCGACGAGGGCTTGAAATTCAACCAGAACGGGCCGTGAGCCCTCTATTCCAGCAAAGACCGCCGCCCCGGGCGCGCGCTCGCCGCCGCTGTTCAAAAACAGGGCTGAGGGGTTCTTGACCTCACGCAGACCAGAATCGCCCATCTCGAACACGCCGATCTCGTCGGTGGCTCCGAAGCGGTTCTTGGCGGCGCGCAAGATACGGAACGGATAGCCGCGCTCGCCCTCGAACGACAGGACCGCATCGACCATGTGCTCGACCACGCGCGGCCCAGCGATCTGTCCGTCCTTGGTCACGTGGCCGACAAGGATTACGGCCACGCCGCGGGTCTTGGCCAAGCGAACCAGTTCACCAGCAGCGGCACGGACTTGGGTGACGGAGCCGGGGCCAGCCTCGTGCGCATCGCTCCAAAGGGTCTGGATGGAATCGATGACCACCAGATCGAAGGTCTCGCGCTTGAGCCCGTCGATGATGCCGCGCAGGGCGGTTTCGGCGGCCAGTTGCACCGGGGCTTGGGCCAGACCCATGCGGGCCGCGCGGCCGCGCACCTGATCCAGAGCCTCTTCGCCAGAGATATAGGCGCAGCGCGCGCCATTGACGGCGGCTTGGGCGCAGACCTGAAGCAGAAGGGTGGACTTGCCGACGCCGGGGTCGCCGCTCAGCAGCAGTGCCGAACCACGCACGACGCCGCCGCCGCAGACCCGGTCAAACTCATCGACGCCGGTCATGATCCGGGGCGGGGGAATGGTTTGGGTGTCGAGCGTCTCGAAGGCTAGGCCGCGCATCTTGGTCGCGCGACTGGGGGCGAGGGCCCCAGGAGGACGGCTCTGGATCTCTTCGACCAGACAGTTCCAGCCATTGCACGCCGGGCACTGACCAGCCCATTTGGACTGAACCGAGCCGCAGCTTTGACAGACATAGGTGGCGCCGTCGCGGGCCATGGGGTCTCCGAAAGAGACGAATCACTGCGATCGTCGGACGGACTTTACGCCTTTGCGCCCAGATATGTCCGCTGAAGACGCGGGGCGAGGCGAACGAGACATTCATAAGCGATGGTGCCGCTGGCGCTGGCCGCGTCATCTAAGGCGACATGTTCGCCCAGCAGTTCCACAGGATCGCCCGGTGCAACAACGAGGTCGTGGCTGATCTCGATCGCGGTCATATCCATAGAAAGACGCCCAAGGACCTTGCGGTGGGCACCGCTGAGCCAGACCTGCCCCGCCTTGCCAAAGGACCGTAAAACCCCGTCGGCATATCCCGCCGCAATGATTGCCACCCGGGTCGGTCGGTCGGCTGTGAAGGTTGCGCCATAGCCAATGGTCTCGCCAGGACGCATTTCGCGTATCTGGAGGATCGGCGCGGTCAGGTGGGCCACGGGCCGCAGCGCTGGATGGCTCACGCCAAAGGGGCCGCCGCCATAGAGGCTGATGCCCGGGCGGACCAGATCGAACAGATAGTCCGGACCTAGGAACACCCCTGCAGAGTTGGCGAGGCTGGCCCGCGCCTCAGGAAACAGGGTGCGGGCCCCTTTGAACCTTGCCAATTGGGCGGCGTTGGCTGGGTGTGCAGGCTCTGAGGCGCAGGCCAAGTGGCTGATCACCAGATCGATGGACAGACCGCGCAGGCCGTCAAAGGATTGG
>CALFYB010000023.1 GCA_937952995.1 uncultured Caulobacteraceae bacterium | reverse complement strand
CCCAGCAATTACCCGTGGCGCTAATCAGATTTCCTAAGGGTAAATCGCCTAAATGTCAAGCTTCCAAACCCTAGCGGCGGTCCGCAAGAGCCTATCTGAGGCCAGAATGGAGACCTTCGATTTGGCGAGTGGTACGAGCGCAAAGGCAGCTCAAAATCTCTATAGTTGGAACGCCCTTCTATCCGGTGCGCTACTCATGCCGCTTCACATCTGCGAAGTGGTGACACGCAACGCAATCTCGGAAGGGCTTGAATTGCAATATGGCGACAAATGGCCATGGTCTAAAGGCTTTGAACGCAGTCTTCCGGACCCGCCAGGGGGGTTCAGCCTAAGGAAAGAGCTGATTTCAGCCCGCCACAATCGCCAAACTGTGGGCGAGGTAATAAGCGATCTCAATTTTCATTTTTGGCAAAATATGTTCACGGGCCGACATGATGATCGCCTCTGGTCACCCTATCTGAGGCAGGTCTTTCCTCACCTTGACAAAACAAAGACGACCGCGCTCTTGCGCTCTGAAATCTATCAAAACCTTTTTGAAATTAGGCGGTTGAGAAACAGAATTGCCCATCACGAACCCATTTTCGCACGAAATCTCATGGCCGATTTCGAGCGGATCGGAGACATGATCTCGATCAGGTGCCCCTTAACGGCCCAATGGATGATCGACCATCAACTGGCGGTCGATTTGATCCAATCCCGACCTTAGATCCGCCTAGACGTCCACCTCGGCATCCAAGGCATTGTCTTGGATAAACTCGCGGCGGGGCTCGACGAGGTCGCCCATCAGGCGGGTGAACATGTCGTCGGCGTCGTCGGCATGGTTGACCTTGACCTGCAGGAGGGTGCGGACCTCCTTGTCCAGCGTGGTTTCCCACAGCTGCTCGGGGTTCATCTCGCCAAGGCCTTTGTAGCGCTGGATATAGAGGCCCTTGCGTCCGGCATCGAGGACGGCGTTCATCAGGTCGAGCGGCCCGCGCACGGTGGTGGACTTGTCCTTGCGGCGGAAAACGCCCATGCCCGCAAAGCTGTCGGCCAGGGCCGGGGCCCGTTCGGCCAGACGGCGCGCGTCGGCGGCGTGCAGCAGCACCTCGTCCAGTACCACCCGCTCGGAGACCCCGCGCTTAATGCGGCTAAAGACAAAGCCATTGACGTCCCCGGCCTGACCGGACCAGCGGCCATCGCCCTCTTCGGCATAGAGATCAAGCCGCGCGGCAGCCGCGACCGGATCGGGATTGTCACCAAATAGACCAGCAATGGCCGACTGCTCGACCGCAAAGGCCGGAGCCCGGCCGCTTAGGCGC
>CALFYB010000022.1 GCA_937952995.1 uncultured Caulobacteraceae bacterium | reverse complement strand
GGGTGTCCTACCCCGACATGGTTCTGCTGGCTGGCGGTGAGCCGGTCTTTGTCGCCACCACGGCTCAGAACAATTTCAAGCTTCAGCCCGCTGACCTTGAAGCCGCCATCACGCCGCGCACCAAGTGGCTGCTGCTCAATTCGCCGTCCAACCCTTCGGGCGCGGCCTACACGCGTGAGGAATTGCAGGCGGTCGCCGATGTGCTGCTGCGCCATCCCCACGTCTGGATCCTGACCGACGATATGTACGAGCACCTGATCTATGACGGGTTCGAGTTCACCACCATCGCTCAGGTCGAGCCTAAGCTGTACGACCGCACCTTGACCATGAACGGCGTGTCCAAGGCCTATTCGATGACCGGCTGGCGGATCGGTTATGCGGCGGGCCCTGAACCCCTGATCAAGGCCATGGCCAAGGTCATGAGCCAGTCCACCTCCAACCCTTGCTCCATCGCCCAGTGGGCAGCGGTCGAGGCTTTGAACGGCCCTCAGGACTTTATCCCGGAGCGCGCCGCCATCTTCCAGACGCGCCGCGATCTGGTCGTGTCGATGCTCAACCAAGCCAATGGCCTGTTCTGCCCCACCCCTGAAGGGGCCTTCTATGTCTATCCGTCCTGCGAAGGTCTGATCGGCAAGACGGCACCGTCGGGCCGGGTGATCAAGAACGATGAGGACTTTGCCGCTGAGCTCTTGGAATCCGAGGGCGTGGCCGTTGTCCATGGCGAGGCCTTTGGCCTGTCGCCCTTCTTCCGCATCTCCTACGCCACCTCGACCGAGATCCTAGAAGACGCCTGCACCCGCATCCAGCGCTTCTGCGCCGCTGTTCGCTAAGGATCGCATCCCGTGACCGACCAACTGGCCTTAGCGGCGGCGTTGGCTTGGGCAACGGGAACTGTGGTTACGGGACTGGTCTCACGCTGGGGACCGGTCGATCCGCCAAGGGATCGGGGCGCTCATAAGGCCCCGACGCCCACCAGCGGCGGCCTTGGGATCATGGCGGGCACCTGCGCCGGTCTGATCACCATTGCTGCCGTCTTGCCCAAGGATCAACTGGCACCGCTCGCGGCCCTGCTGGCCATGGCCTTGGTGATGGGGGCCTTAGGACTGATCGACGACATCTTGGATCTGAATGCCCGGCTAAAGCTGGGCATCCATGTCGCACTTGCCATCGCCTTTGCCGCTTTCGTGGCCAAGATTGGGGTTCTGCCCCTCGCGGCGGGCCTCGATCTGCCCCTGCTGCCGCTCTTCAGCATCCTCGGCACCGCGCTTTGGATCGTGGTTCTGGTCAATGGATTGAACTTTATCGACGGAGCCAATGGCTTGGCACCCGGCGCAGCGATCATCATCCTGGCCGCCATTGGCCTGTTGGCCGGTCAGCAGGGCCAGACAGCCCTTGCCGCCGTCGCCATCATCGCGGCGGCAGCGTCGCTAGGGTTCTTGCCGTGGAACCTGCCGGGGGGACGAGTGTTTCAAGGCGATGCCGGGGCCCTGTTCAGCGGCTTTCTGATCGCGGGCCTTGCGGTTCTGATGGCGGACCCCAAAACGGGCGGGCACCTGTCGCCCTATCCCGTCGTCTTTGCCAGCCTACCGCTGCTCACCGACGTGTTCTTGACCCTGTTGTCACGCGCCCGCCGAAAGCAGGGCTTGCTCACCGCCCACCGGGACCATCTGTTTCAGCGCTGGCTGCTCGCTGACCCCAAGCGCACCCATGCAGGCCTATCGGTGAGGTTCTGGATCTTAACCGCTGCCTTTGCCGCACTTGGCGTCATCGCCGAAACGACACAGCAGGGCTCGCAGGCTAGCCTGCTGGCGCTCAGCATCCTGATCTGCGTCTTGCTTTGGCGGCGTTTGGATCGGTCGCTAAAGGCCTAGGCCGCGCGACTGACAGAGAAGTCGGCCAGAGCCTCAAGGGCCTGACGCCAATCATTGTTCGGGAACACTGCCAAGGCAGCCTTCGCCGTTTCGGCATAGTCCACCGCAAGGTCGAGGCTGGCATCCAGCGCACCCGTGCTCAAGATCAGATCACGCGCCCGCAGGAAGTCCGCATCTGTTTGATCCAGCCGCCCGACTGTACGCTCCCAGAACGCCGTCTCAGCCGCGCCCGTGCGGGCCATGGCCAGCAGCAAGGGCAAGGTCGCCTTGCCCTCTCTGAAGTCGTCACCGGCGTTCTTGCCCAAGGTCTCGGTCTTGCCGCCATAGTCCAGCGCATCATCGGTCAACTGGAACGCCAGTCCCAGATTGAGGCCATAGGCGCGCAGGGCTTGGATATCGATCTCAGACGCACCGCAGACCACCGCGCCGGCTTCAGCAGCGGCCGCGAACAGTTCCGCCGTCTTGGCCTTGATGATTTCCAGATAGGTGTCCTGATCCAGCGCCAGATCGTGGGCGCGTGTCAGTTGCAGAACCTCGCCCTCAGCAATGACGCTGGAGGCGTGAGCCAGAATGTTCAGTGCCCGCAAGGACCCTGTCTCGACCATCAGCTCAAATGACCGCGCAAACAGGAAGTCACCGACCAGAACGCTGGAGGCCCCGCCCCAGATCAGGTGCGCGGCAACCTTGCCCCGGCGCAGCGTGCTGCCGTCAACGACATCATCATGCAGAAGGGTCGCGGTGTGGATGAACTCCACCGCTGCGGCCAGCTTCAAGAAGCCATCTTCTGGCAATCCGTTGGCAACCGTCGTGGCCTGTCCCCGGGCCAGCCGCGCGGCGGCGACGGTCAAAAGAGGCCTCAGCCGCTTGCCACCGGCCACGATCAGATGTTCGGCCAAAGCTGGGATCACCGGCACAGGGCTATCCATCCGCCCCATGATCAGGCTGTCGACGCCCGCCATATCCGACGCCGCCAAACGCACGAGGCGCTCGACAGAACCGATTGGCCGGGTGATGACCTCCGTGGCGTCCAAGATCTGGCTCCTCGCTGATGCCGCTAGCAGACGAAACCCCTGCCCAACGCCGACATACTAGATATGCGCTGACGGTTGCAGGAGACAAGGATTGCGGGATAGGTCAGGGGAGAGGCGAGCACAAGTCTTGAAGCGGTCAAACCATGACGGAATCTGAATCAGACGGCGGCAAGGGGGCTGATTTGGCCCAATCTTGGTCGCAAGACACCGTCTTGAACGGCAAGGTCGTCCTACGCCAACCGGTCAAGGGCTACCGCGCGGGGTTGGATGCCGCCTTGCTGGCGGCATGCTGTGACGTGGCTTCGGGCCAGCGCGTGGTGGAGGCAGGCTGCGGCGTCGGTGGAGCCTTGCTGGCGGCCGCGGCTCGGTGTCCGGGGGCCAAGTTCGTCGGGATCGAGCGTGACCCTCAGGCGGCCGCTCTGGCCCGCGACAATGTCACGCTTAATGGTCTGCAAGAGCGGGTTCAGATCGTCGAGACTGCCCTGCCCGCCTCGACCGCGAAACTGGGCCTTGAGCCTTTCGACGCCGCCATGAGCAATCCGCCCTTCTTTGACGATCCGGCCAGCCTTCGCGCACCAGACCCCAGCCGATTGGGGGCCTATATGGCCGAAGAGGGCTTGCACGCTTGGATTGG
>CALFYB010000021.1 GCA_937952995.1 uncultured Caulobacteraceae bacterium | reverse complement strand
TGTCTGGTCAGAGAACTATGGTGCCCAGCGCCTCTACGGACGCCACGGCTTCACCAAGGTCGGAGAATACGAATTCCCCGTCGGTGAAGTGCGAGACCGGGAATTCATCCTAAGCCGGCAATCTTATTTAAAGTAGTGATGATAATTATATAACCCCAAGTCACAGTTAGAGATTTACACCCCCATTTTGTGTCACGTAACACTGTCTTGGCTGAACAACGGCCATCAGGGACGCGGTGCCGTCACATCGGTAGACTTGCGACCTGACGATTAACATCGGGGCTCGATCGCTATGCTGCGCATTGGTTATATCTGTGACATTGACCTCGTCTCGAACAGGGCCGCGACGGACGACCCGTCGATTAACCCTCAAATCGAGTCAGATCGGGCCTCATTGGTTGAAGCGGGCTGTAAGGTCATTCGAGTTGAGACTGCTAGGCCACCGCGCGCGGCCTGCGGCGTCGTCCTGCAGTCCATCTTAGATTTTGCCGAACAGGGCGACGAGATCGTGGTCAACCGTCTAAACCAGATCGGCAGTTCCAGCGGCGCAGTGCTTGGCCTTCTCCAAAACTTGAGGGCACGCGGGATTGGCCTGCGCCTGCTCGACCCTGGCCTGAACCGGACGGGCTTGGTCGATGATAGCTTCATCCAGACCCTAGAAATGATCTGCAGCCTCGATGGCCGCCTGGGCAACCGTCCCATGGCAAGTCAAGGAACCGGTCGGCGCAATCGGGTCACCACCGACGACATCCGCTCTCTGCAAGCGCGTGGCATGGGGGCTGGACAGATCGCAGAAACCCTCAACGTTTCGCGCATGACAATCTGGCGCAAGCTCAAAGAGGCCTGAAGCCGGTCGAACACAGCCTTCGAGGCCTGAAACCGTGCACGGGATGTCCGCAAACACTGGACAGTGAGGGCTCGCGGCCTCATCTTTAGACGAACAACTGTTCGAAACCCTGCACGGGCCTAACCACCATGTTCATGCGCTTCTTCTCCGAGCTTCGTCAGGCCCGCGTCCCGGTCTCTCTCAAAGAGTACCTGATGCTGATGGAGGCCATGGACAAGGAGGTCATCGACCGCACCGTCGAGGATTTCTACTTCCTGTCCCGCTCGGCTCTGGTCAAGGACGAGAAGAACCTCGACAAGTTCGACCGCATCTTTGGCAGCGTCTTTAAGGGCCTGGAAAAGATCGACGACGATCACACCTCTGAGATTCCCTCCGAATGGCTGCGTCTGCTGACCGAAAAGTTCCTCACCGATGAGGAAAAGGCCGAGATTGAAGCTCTAGGCGGCTTCGATAAGCTGATGGAGACCCTTCAGGAGCGCCTGAAGGAACAGAAGGAACGCCACGAGGGCGGCAATAAGTGGATCGGCACCGGCGGCACCTCACCCTTTGGTGCCAATGGCTACAATCCCGAAGGCGTGCGCATCGGCCAAGACAAGGGCCGTCACGGACGCGCCGTCAAGGTCTGGGACAAGCGCGAATATAAGAACCTCGACGACACGGTCGAGCTTGGCACGCGCAACATCAAGGTCGCTCTGCGCCGCCTGCGCAAGTTTGCCCGCCAAGGCGCGCCCGACGAGCTAGACCTGCACGGCACCATTAAAGAGACCTCGAACAAGGGCTATCTGGACCTGGTGATGCGGCCCGAACGCCGCAACACCATCAAGCTTCTGGTGTTCTTCGACATTGGTGGCTCGATGGACAGCCACATCAAGCTGGTCGAAGAGCTGTTCAGCGCGGCGCGGACCGAGTTCAAGAACCTCGAATTCTTCTATTTCCACAACTGCCTGTACGAGTCGGTTTGGAAGGATAACAACCGTCGCCATACCGAAAAGATCAACACCTGGGACGTGCTGCACAAGTACGGCCACGACTATAAGGTCATCTTCGTCGGCGACGCGACCATGAGCCCCTATGAGATCACCTATCCCGGCGGCTCGGTGGAACATTGGAACGAGGAGCCCGGCGCTGTCTGGGTTGATCGCGTCACCCAGATCTATCCCAGCACCGTCTGGCTCAATCCGACGGCCGAGCGTCACTGGGATTACACGCCCTCGGTTGGCGTCATGAAGCAGCTGGTCAGCGACCGGATGTTCCCGCTGACAATCGAGGGTCTGGACAAGGCCATGAAGGAACTGGTTCGGGGATGACCCTACCAGACCCATCCTTGGACCTTATGGACCAAGATTTGGCACTCGACGATGAGACCAGCGCGGCCCAAGACGGGTGCGCGGCCACACGCGATCTGGTGTTTGTCGCGGCGGAGCGTCTGTTTGCGATCCATGGCTTTCAAAAGGTGTCGGTGCGAGACATCACGGCAGACGCCAAGGTCAATCTAGCCTCGATCAACTATCATTTTGGGTCGAAAGACGCCCTTCTGCTTGAGATCTTCACCCGGCGCACGGCCGAGCTCAACCGCGCGCGGGCCAAGATGTTACACGAGGCTAACACCGCCCATGCGGGCAAGCCTCCGGTTCGCGCGGTCCTTGAAGCCCTGATCGCGCCGCCGGTGCGTTGGATGGACCCTCAAGGCGAACGCCTGATCTCGGTCCAGTTCCTCATTCGCGCACGCAGTGAAGGCACGGACCAAATGCGCGATATCCTACGCACCGACGTCTCGCACCTGCGCCGCTTCTCCGACGCCCTCCTCGTTGCCTGCCCTCAGCTAACGCCCGAAGAGGTCTATTGGCGGCTCCATTTCAGCCTCGGCCTGGTCCATAACAACCGCTTTGCCGAGTTTGACCGGCTAAACACCCTCTCCGGTGGCCTGACCCGTGAGGACGAGGTCGATGT
>CALFYB010000020.1 GCA_937952995.1 uncultured Caulobacteraceae bacterium | reverse complement strand
GGGGTAGGGGGTCTTTCTTAAAGAAGAAAACAAGGCCCTCACCCAACCCTCTCCCTCAGGGAGAGGGCTTTATCGTTCTTAACCCTCTCCCCCTTGGGGGAGAGGGTTGGGTGAGGGGGATGCATCCACCGTCCTCAGTCAAAGGATCTGGATCCCCGCCTTCGCGGGGAACGCGGAGGAGTAAGGGCCTTGATTGAAAGCTCCACCGACCGATAGACGATTGTGCAATCCACCGTCTCAGGTCAGACTTGCGCGATAGATGGGGGAAATAAAAATGGGCAAGTCGTGGCGGCTCTATTTGGCCGGTTGGGCGTTGATTTTGGTCGGCTCTTGGCTGGCCGCAACGGTCCAGACCTCGGGCGGCGTCAGCGTCACCGATGTGCGCTTTACCGGTGCCAGCGGAACCCCAATGAGCGCCCTGCTCTATGTTCCCAAGACCGCGACCGCCAAGACCCCAGCCCCCGGCATCCTTGCCGTCCATGGCTATATTAACAGCCGCGAGACCCAGAGCGGCTTTGCCATCGAGTTCGCCCGGCGCGGCTATGTCGTGCTGGCGCTCGATCAGACCGGTCATGGCTATAGTGGCGGCGCGGCCTATTCCCACGGCTTTGGCGGACCTGATGGCCTCGCCTATCTGCGCAGCCTGCCGATGGTCGACAAGGATCAGATCGGACTTGAGGGCCACAGCATGGGCGGCTGGACAGTGCTTGCTGCGGCTGCGGCTATGCCTGATGCCTATCGCTCCGTCGTGCTTGAAGGCTCCTCGACCGGCGCACCCTTTGCCGCCGAAGGCTCACCCACTTGGCCGCGCAACTTGGGTCTTGTCTTCAGCCAGTTCGATGAATTTTCGAAGATCATGTGGCATGTCGATCAGGCCAACAAGGTGACGGACAGCGATAAGCTCAAGGCCGTGTTCGGCACGCCCGATGCCGTGGTTCCGGGCAAGGTCTATGGCGATATCTCCATGGGCACCGCGCGGCGCCTCAGCACGCCGCCGGTCACCCATCCGGGCGATCACATCTCGACGGCAGCCATCGGCTATAGTCTCGACTGGTTTGCCCAGACCTTGAGCGGCGGCACACCTCGCCCCGCGAGCGACCAGATCTGGATCTGGAAAGAGGTCGGCACCGGCATTGGCTTTATCGGCTTTGTCGTCCTGCTCCTCGGCACCTTTGAGCTGCTACTCAGCCTGCCCGCCTTTGCAGGCCTGAAGCATCCTGCCCAAGCCGCGCTGCCTCAGCGGGATGGCAGCTGGAACCGCAAGCTCCTGACCACCGCCTTCTTGCCCATCATCACCTATTTCCCGGCCTTCATTGCCGTGACTCTGCTTCTCAAGCCCTTTGGCCTGATGCCGCAGTCGATCACCAATCAGGTCATTGTCTGGGCGCTCGTCAATGCCGCCATCGCTCTGGTGATGCGCGCTGTTCAAAAGTCCAAGCCGCAGGAGAGCTTCGACAATCACTGGGGCATGAGCGCCCTCGTGGCGATGTTGACCGTGGCGATGGGCTATCTGTCCTTGATGATCGCGGACCGCCTGTTCACCGTCGATTTCCGGTTCTGGGTCGTCGCGCTCAAGCTCTTCAGTCCCCAGCAGTTCAAGATCGCCCTGATCTATGTCCTGCCCTTCACGGCATTTTTCCTCGTAACCTTGCGCGACCTACATGGCCGCCTCTCGGTGCAGGGCGATAGCGCCCGCGCGCAATATCTGTCGGCCATCGCCGCCATGGCGCTCGGCTTTCTGGTGTTCCTCGTCGTCGATTACGGCGTCCTGTTCGCGACCGGACATCTGCTCACCGGCTTTGATCCGCTGAGCACCGTCGTGGCGATCCAGTTCCTGCCGCTGATGGCCGTCATTGCCACCATCGCCACCTTCACCTGGCGACGGACCAACAGCTATGTGCCTGGTGCCCTGATCTGTAGCCTGTTTGTGACCTGGTACGTGGTGGCTGGAACCGCGACCCACGTGATCTAAGTTCAGTTACAGAGCTATCGCATTTTTGATATGGTCTCGACAAACGGCGGCACATGATCGTCGCGCTTAGATCTATGGGTTGGATATGACGGAGAAAATCCTTGTGATCGGGGCTGGCATTGCCGGCCTCTGTACCGCACTCGCCTTGGGGCCAACGGGCAAGTCCCTGACCCTGATCGAGCGTGACGGACCGCCGCCTGAAGGCAGTCCGGACGAGGCCTTTCACGACTGGAACCGGCGCGGCGTGGGGCACCTGCGCCAGAGCCATGCCTTCTTGGCGCGTCTGAACACCATCATCAAGACCGACCATCCGGCCCTGCGCAAAGAGCTACTGGATGTCGGTGTGCGGGAACTGGGCTTTGAGGGCATGTTATCGCCTTTGCAAAAGCCGACCTATCAGCCGACGCAAGAAGATGCCGACCTGTCGATCCTGACCAGCCGTCGCACGACCTTGGAACTGGTCATTCGCCGCTATGTCGAGCGCTTGCCCAACATCACCATCCGGTCGAACCTGTTTGTCCGAGGCCTGATCTCTGAGACCAATGCGGACGGCATTGTTACCGTCACGGGCCTACGCGGCGAGGACGAGACCGGACCGGTCGAGTTGCTGGCCGACATGGTCATTGATGCCAGCGGCAAGAACGGTTCGGCGATTGACCAGCTGATGGCCGCCAACGCCCCGATCTCTGAGGCCAGTGAAAGCGCCGGGATCCTCTATTTCACCCGCCACTATCGCCTGCGCGCCGGTCAGGTCGAGCCATCGCGTGATGGCAACCCGCCTGCTACGGGCGATTTGGGCTATCTGAAGTTTGGAGTCTTTCCGGCCGACAATGGCTGCTTCTCGATCACGCTCTGCACGCCGGAAATCGAATATGAGATGCGCAAGGCCATCGTCCATCCGGAGACTTGGGACGGCATCGTCGCCAATATTCCGGGCCTGAAGGTCTGGACCGACACGGCGCTATCGGAGCCCGTCAGCAAGGTGTTCGGCATGGGCAACCTGCTCAGCCGCTGGCGTGATCTCGCCCCCGGTGAAGTGCCTGCAGTGCTAGGCTTCTTCGCGGTCGGCGACACCCTGATCCGCACCAATCCGCTCTATGGCCGGGGCTGCTCTTTCGCGGCGGTGGCGGCCTATGCCCTGCGCGACGTGCTGACCGCTCAGAGCGATCCCAAGGCCCGGTTGTTGGCCTATCAGCAGCGTCTGCATACCGACCTAAAGCCCTATTTCGATGTCATGCAGCGCCAAGACCGCGGCGCGATCAAGCGGGCCGAACAGATCTTGACCCCCGACTACAAGCCGCGCCTGCGCACCCGCATCCTGCTCAGCTTCTTTGAAGACGGCATCGGCCCGGCCATTCGCACGGAAACCAATCTGCTGCGCGAGGCTCTGCGCGGGTTCCATATGCTTGAGCATCCCGACGCTTGGCTGCGCCGTCCGGCCAATCTGATCCGAATCCTCGGCTATTGGGCCAAGAGCAAAAAGAGCAAGGCAGCGGCCTATCCTCCGAAACTGGGGCCTGATCGGCATGAGATGATGCAGGCACTTGGCCTCTCAGCCGATGCCGACATCGCCATTTTGGCTCAGCAGCGCACAAAAAGTGAATTGGCAGTCGCTGCCTGACGTTCGCGTAACGATTTCGACTGGCGTTACACGCAACGGCTTGTCACGATGGGGATTGAATGGGCCCGGACAGCAAGCCCTGCTGCTCGCGCCCACACAAACAAAACCAACGCCAAGATTGGATTGCTGGAGGATCTATGTATTACGCTGAATTGAAGCAGGCCCGCGCCGAACTGTCCGGCCCCGGCTCTCCGCTCGAAGTCCATGAAATTGAAGTGCGCGGGCAAAGCCTGCTGGCCTTCAAGAACGCCCCGCCGACGATCCGCGATTTTTGGCTATCGACCGTCGCCTTCGCCGACCGTGACTATCTGGTCTATGAAGATGAGCGCCTGACCTATGGCCAATCCCACGAAAAGGTCGCCTCAATCGCTGCTTGGATCGCGGCCCAAGGCGTCAAGCGCGGTGACCGTATCGCCATTGGCATGCGCAACTATCCCGAATGGATGCTGATCTATTGGGCCAGCCTGTGCCTCGGCGTCGCCGTCGTCGGCCTGAACGCCTGGTGGGTCGCGGACGAGCTTGAATTTGCGCTGGAAGACTCTGCGCCCAAGATCCTGTTCGTCGATTCCGAGCGCCTCGCCCGCATCGCGGAACGGCCTGACATGGCGAACGGCATCAAGGTCGTCGCCGTGCGCACCGCCAATATCCCCGCTGGCGTCACGCCTTGGTCAGAGGTCGAGGCCACCGCGTCCGTCCTGCCCGACGCCACCATCGATCCCGATGATGATGCCTGCATCTTCTATACCTCCGGCACCACCGGTCGTCCCAAGGGCGCACAGCTGACCCATCGCAGCTGCATCGCCAACCTGTTCAACATGGTCTTCGCCGGTCAGGCCCAGAACCTCGCCATCCAGCGGGCCACCAACACTCCGGCTCCCGATCCTGAGTCGATCCCTTGGCCGACCGCCTTGCTGACCACGCCCCTGTTCCACGTCACGGCCAACAACTGCGGTGCCTATGCGACCACCGCGGGCGGCGGGGCCATCGTGCTGATGTACAAGTGGGATGCCGGTGACGCGCTCAAGCTGATCGCCCGCGAAAAGGTCACGGCCATGAGCGGCGTGCCGATGATGTCGCGCGAACTGATCACCCACCCTGACTTTAGCAAATATGACCTGTCGAGCCTGCTCTCCTTGGGCGGCGGCGGCGCGCAGCTTCAGCCGGACCTGGTGGCTAAGATTGACAGCTCGGTGGCTACGGCCCGTCCGAACACCGGCTATGGCATGACCGAGACCAGCGGCATCATCACCTCGATCTCCGGTGACTTCTTCATCGACCGCCCCGACAGTGCAGGCCCCCCAGTCGCCACCTTAATCGTCAAGGTCGTCGATGATGCGGGCAATACGCTGCCCGTCGGCGAGGTTGGCGAGCTGTGGGTCAAGGGCTCGCCCGTGATCAAGGGCTATATCAATCGCCCTGACGCCACCGCCTCGACCATCGTCGATGGCTGGCTGCAGACCGGCGACGTGGCGCGTCTGGACGAAGAGGGCTTCATCTACATTGTCGACCGCAAGAAGGACATGGTTCTGCGCGGCGGTGAGAACGTCTATTGCGCCGAGGTCGAGTCCTGCATCTTCCGCCACGAGGCCGTGGCTGAATGCTGCGTCTTCGGCGTGCCCGATGATCGCTTGGGTGAAGAGGTCGCTGTGGCTGTGGTCCTGCATCCCGGTGCCAGCCTGACAGCTGATGCCTTGCGCGAGCACTGCGGCGGCCTGATCGCCAAGCACAAGGCCCCGCGCTATGTCTGGTTCATGGACGAGCCTCTGCCGCGTAACGCCAGCGGCAAGTTCCTCAAGCGTGAACTGCGCGAGAAGCTCAGCACCCAGACCGCCGGCTAACCCCCTACCCCGGCTACGCCGGTACTTCCCCCATAGGGGGAAGATCAAGTGACGGTAAATCTTCCCCCTCTGGGGGAAGTGGCGCGCAGCGCCGTAGGGGGCCTTGTTTCCTTCAATACCCACCCCGCCTTCCCCGCGAAGGCGGGGACCCAGACCCTTAGTCACAGCTTGAAAGTGGCCCGCTACCGCGTCATTGCGAGCGCAGCGAAGCAACCTAGGGGAACATCA
>CALFYB010000019.1 GCA_937952995.1 uncultured Caulobacteraceae bacterium | reverse complement strand
CATCGCCGAGCACGCCCAGCAGTCCCCGACGCGGCTGTCGGGCGGGCAGCAGCAGCGGGTGGCGATCGCCCGCTCGCTGATCAACCGTCCAAAGGTGCTGCTGGCCGACGAGCCGACCGGCAACCTCGACAGCCAGCGCGGCCACGAGATCATGGAGCTGATCCAGCGCCTCAACCTCGAGCAGGGCATCACGGGAAACTTCCTTTTCCCGGCGGGTCCGGTTCTTGCGCAGGAAATCATAACAGGCGCGCACCGCCAGCCGCATCAGCCAGTGTTCAAAAGGAGCTTCTCCCCGGAAGCTGGCGAGCCCCTTCCACGCTTTGATAAAAATGTCCTGCGCCAGATCTTCCAGTTCGTGGTGATTACGCGCATATTTTCCGGCGATACTGAAAACGCGCGACTTATAAACGGCCACCAATTCTCCAAAGGCGGCCATGTCACCACTGCGTGCCGCCAGTACCAAGGGGAGATCAGGAGAAGGCGCCATCATGGTCCGGACAGCAGGATCCCCGACTTCTCCGCGGGCGGGAGAAGCCAGGAAAGCGGGAAAAGGCAGGGCAATCATGGAAAGGCGATGGGGCGCGGCGCGGTCACGGTGATCGGCAGGGCCTTGATCAGTTCTAGGACCGTGGGTGAGCCTTGACGTTGTAGCTGTTCAGCACTGAGGACGGCCACGGGCAAGGCCGCGTCCGTTGCTGTGCCTCTAATAAATGACCCTGTGACGACGATCTCTTCGATCTTGTCTCCGGCGGGTTTGGGGGTGCCTTGGGCGGCGGCAGTCGTCGCTGTCGCTGCGATTGAAAGGGCAGTGACGAGCATAGCTCCACTGCACATAAGTATGCGCTTATTCATCTTTTCCCTCCTGGCGCGGTCTTCGATTTCTGAGTGCTCGAAAATCCGCTATTTTGAGTGTCGATCGACCTCCTCACTGTGCACAACTGAAATGTCATATTGCGGCAGGTTGCCACACCCCGAAATCTTATGTGAACGGCGGTTAGAAAATTGAATCAAAACATATAAAGACATTTTGTCGCAGTCGTCATTGGAATTTGATCCGAAAATTTACAATTGGGGGCTGTGCCTAGGGGTCTACGAGATGCCAAACAGATGCTGCACGCGCATCACCCCGCCGGACATCCGGTGCACACCTGCAGGCCGTTGAGATAAATATTTCGAGACTCCTGTCGCGGAGTGAGCCAAGATCGCACTCATGCAAGCTCAATCGATCGCACAATCGGGAATGGCTGCCGCGACCCTGCGGTTAGATGCGGCTGCGTCCAACCTCGCCAACGCACAATCTGACGGGGCCTTGCCGCCGACAGACGGATCGGTGGCAGACCCAAAGGCACCGTCGGTCTATGCGCCGCGGCGTGTTGATCAAATCAGCCTGTCACCGACGGCCAGCAAGGCCTCGGGGGTTTCGGCTGAGATCAAGGCCGAACCAGACTATTTTGCCAGCTATAAGCCCGACGCCTCCTTTGCCGACGCGCAAGGGATGGTCGCTTCTCCAAATGTCGACCCCGTCACTGAGACCGTTCAGATGATCACGGCCGAGCAGTCCTTCCGGTCCAACATGAGTGTCTACAAGACCGCAGACGCCATGGCTCAGATGGTCCTCGACATTAAGGCCTAGGGCCTCACCCTTAAGACCGCATCCGTCTTTCGAGGCTTGAGATAGAACTGCGAGTTTAGGGTCATCCCGTCAGCGAGGATCATGCTCGATGCGCCCCTATACTGATAGGTGACCTCCGACAGCACGACGGTCTCGCCGGGGGCAACCCGGTTACCCGCAATCACGATTGGAGCGCCCGCAACATTGGGCCCCAACGTACCGCTCGCGTCGCTCCAAGCAACGGTTGCCCGGCCATTGGGTGCCACCGCAATGCTGGTCACCCGGATACCCATGACGGTGGACACCGGAAAGGGCTCCATAATGACGCGGGCAACCGTGAAGATGTCTGCCATCTGCGCATCATCAAGCTGATCCGTTCGGCTCACCAAATCGCCGACGCTAAAGGCCACTTGGCTGGTGCGGCGTTCGGCGAGGAGCAGTTGGGTCGTTTCTGCTAGCCCGAAATAGATCATGATCAGCAGCGGCATCAGCAGGGCGAATTCAACAGCGGAGACGCCGCGCTGATCGCCCTTTAGCCGCTTGAGGTCAGTCCAAACGTCCAGCACCATCGGCGTCAAGGCTCGAACGGTTCATTGCGAAAGGTCGTGGTCGCGGTGATCAGGCTTGTCGAGCCCATCGCCATGTTCAAACCCGGCGTGAAGATCGGCCATCGATAATAGGCCCGCACGAGCACGACATCGCTTGCGCCCCCAGGCTGAAAGGTCATAGCGGCAGGGTCAACGACCCCGTTGATCACCGGCGGCGACGTGTCGATCTCGTGCAGGGACGCGAAGGTGCGAACATCGACGGCCAGATTGGTCGTACAGTCTGCGGCCAATAGCTTGACCTCGTCGCATATGGCGCTCTTGAAGGCCGCCGCTGCTTCAGCGGTTGAGGCCGTGACCTGCCCGGTTTTGATCTTGCGTGCGGCGCTACTGACGGCATCATCCATCAGAGCCGATAGCCAAAAGACCAGCGCTAACTCCAATATGGCAAAGATCAGCATGACGAGCGGCAAGATCACCAGCGCGAACTCGACGGCGGCAGCACCGCCCGTGGCACTGTAAAACCGGCTGGGTCGCCATCGTTGTGGGTCAATGTGCATCGCCATTTCAGCCTTTACCCTTATGGCGCAGGGGCTGACGATGCGGGAGGCGATGCGGCACCCGCCGAGCCACCCGCAGCAACAAGCCGCTCACATCGGGGCGAGCAGCTATAGTCCATTGCCTCCGCGCCCCTTTGAATGGACACCTGACCGGTAGTGCCCGCGCCAACCACAATGGTTTGATGAAAGGTTTCTCGCCCGCCGCTATCGAGGACCAGAATGCTGGTCTGGCCGACGGCGTGCCCGGTTATGAGCAGGCTCCGGCCATTGACCAGATTGACATCCGCGATGGCAGGATTGCCCACCACCACGGTCGATGCCGGGCCCCATAGGCGGATATTGACCACCCTATTGATGCCTACGGCCAGGATCGGTTCATTATCAGCCGCAGCGCAGGGCCGCACGTGGACCGTACCGGCAAGTCCCGCAGCCAAGATCAACATTATGGTCGCAAGCCGCATGATCGCCCTCCCAGATGCGCCGTCCAAAGTAATGAGAAAGGGCAGAACTCATGAACAAAATCCGAAAATCGGGTCCGAAATCTTGTATTCACAAATATTTGATTGCACAGAAATTTCATTAATCTGAATGATAACAATAATTACCGTTAATTTTCTCAATCCTATTACAATGAACCCAATTCAATGGGTGTCAAATCAGGAAGGATTCTATTTATAATATTTTTTCGTAATTTAAGATATTGCTTACCTGATTGCACGAATTATCAAACAGCGAAATTACAACAAATTAAAATTTCTCGCGCATTTATTCGATGTTATGTACAAATAAATTTTTGTGTTAAATAATAAAACGAATGAGTTCTAAAAAAATACAATATTATTATTTTAATTGGGGCATTGTAACAAATATAATATGAAAATTATTCTATAATGTCGAAAATTTATTTCAAATATTATTCAATTTAAACACGATATTGCAAGCGTAAAAAGTTTCATCGTCGGGAGCCACACCCAGAACCGAAACCTTAACACGCTCCGCCAACACCTTGACCCGGCCATAACCCTTCGAAAAGGTACTAATAAGTAACCTTGAGGGGTGTTTACAGATTGGCAATCATCGATAACTTAAATCTGGCCATCAGGATCAACAGCGTTGAGCCTTGAACGTCATGCCGCGGGCATCCCGTGCGGCGAACACAGTCTGGAGGATAAGATGTCCAAGTTCGTAACCCAATTTCTGAACGATGAGTCCGGCGCGACCGCCATTGAATATGGCCTGATCGTGGCTCTGATCGCCGTCGTTATCATCGGAGCGGTAGGTGCCATTGGCGGTACAATGAAATCAAAATTCCAGGAAGTTGACACCGAGATGAATGCAGCCCGCTGATAAGGGAATTGAATAATATCTTTGGCACGTGATTGTCATTTAATTACGTGAGACGGCCATCAAGATGTGACAATCTTGATGGCCCGCCCCGCTTTAGAGTATTCTTTAAATTGAGTGCGATAGAAATTTGTCTTTACTGATTACATTCGTCGCCTTGGTCACTTGGGCAGGCATTAAGGACGCAACCAGCTATATAATTCCCAACTGGATTTCAGCCACACTGGCCGTTTCCTTTGGTCCTGTTGCAATCCTGTTGGGGTTGAGCCTTGGCCAGATCGGCCTCGCGGTCCTTATCGCCTTGGTGGTGCTTTGTGTTGGCATCGGTATGTTCGCCCTGCGCTGGATCGGCGGCGGTGATGCAAAGCTCTTGGCTGCTTGCGCGCTCTGGTTAGGTCCAGCGGCCCTGATGATGTTTTTGCTGACCACGGCCCTGATCGGCGGTGGCCTTGCCCTTGGCCTTATGGCCCTGCGCAATCCGCTCCTTGTCCCCTTCGTCCAACGCGCGCCGACATGGGTGGCGCGATTGCTAACCCCTGGTGCCGATGTGCCCTATGGCGTGGCGATAGCCGCCGCAGCGCTAATCACGTTCCCGCAAAGCGCCCTTCTAATGCCCCTTCAAAATCCAGTGATCGGCTGATCTAAAGGCGGCGCACCCCTTAATCTATCTTTAGCAGCGTGTTAATCTTAACAATCTAGGGTCTTAATTTCTTACCGTCTTTTGAGGGCCGAGACCTAACCATGCGATCTGTCCGAAATCTCGTGATCCTCGGGGCGGCCGCTCTGTCGGCGATCCTGCTCGCCCTCATTTTGCGGCCCTTCGTTGGAGCCAAAACGGCCGTGGCGGGCGGGAGCACCCTATCGATCCGATCGGCCCCTTCGCCCAAACCGCTGGTTCAGGTTCTGGTCGCCGCGCAAGATCTGGCGACAGGCAAGACCCTGGCTGCGGGCGATCTGGCCTGGCAGGACTGGCCTGCGGATGGGGTCAATGGTGCCTTTATCTCGCGCCCCGCACCCGCCTCCAAGGCCGCGACCTCGGCCGCGACCTCGGCCGGTGAGATGGCCCGCTTCTATGGCCAAGTCGTCAAGGACCCGATCCTCGCCAAAGAACCCATAGCCGCCGCCAAGCTGCTGCAAAAGGGCGAGGGCGGCTATATGTCCATCGTCCTTCATCCCGGGACACGCGCCGTCTCCGTTCCCGTAACGGTCGAGAGCGGCGCGGGCGGCTTCATCTTGCCGGGCGACCATGTCGATGTGGTCCTTAATCGCCAGATTGAGGTGCTTGGCCCCTCCGGCGGGCTGAAATCGGCCATAGCCTCAGGCACCCTGTTCAAGAACCTCAAGGTCTTAGCCATCGACCAGAACACCACTGTGGCCAAGGACGCCAAGTCCGCGGTTGGAGCCTCAGCGACCTTGCAGGTCGCCAAGGATGATGTGGAATATCTGGTGCAGGCCAAGGCGCAAGGCAGCCTCGTCCTTGTGCTGCGCCCCTATGCTGAGGCCATCGAGGACTCCGGCCGCGTGGCGCGGGTCAATCGCGAACAGCCCAGCCCCTCCCCAAGCCCAAGCGTCAAAAGCGCTTCGGTTCAGGTGGTGCACATCATCCGAAGCGGTGTCGCCACCGACGTGACGGTGATCCGATGATGGCTAGGACCAAGCGGCTAAACGCCAAGGGTTGGACTGCGGCCTTAAGCCTCCTCATGATAGGATTGGCAGGGCCGACGCTGGCCCAAACAGCCGCCGCGCAGCCCGGTCTCGTGCAGGTCGATTTGGCGACAACCCGCGCCAAGAGCCTGACCCTGCCTCAAGGTCGCTCTGCGATGATCGAGCTCTCCCAAGAGGCGCGGGACCTGCTGATTAGCAATCCCGCCGCCGTCGATGCGGTCCTGCGCACCCCTCGCCGCCTCTTTGTCTTGGGCCTAAAGAGCGGCCAGAGCGATGTGGTGATCACAGACGCGGCGGGTCGCCGTCTGCTGACCCTCGACATTCGGGTCGACCGGGACACTGCAGCCCTTACCCAAACCCTTGCACGCCTCCTGCCGGGGGCCAGGGTGAAGGTCGAGGGGCTGAACGACAATATCGTCCTGTCTGGCACCGTCGCTAGTCTGGCCGAGGCGGGGCAGGTCCTCCAGATCGCGCAAAAGTTCGTCGGCAAGCCCGAGCAGGTGGTCAACCTGATGACCATCGCCGGCAAGGATCAGGTGATGCTCAAGGTGCGCATCGTCGAGATGCAGCGCAGCATCATCAAGCAACTCGGCGTCAATCTCAGTGCCGTAATCAATCAGGCTGGCCAACCGCAATATATGCTCGCCAAGGCCGCCAGCTGGGGCGTAAGCGGCGCGTTGCAAGGCGGCATGACCGGTGGCTATGATTTCAACAGTGTCACGGGCAGCAACCCCTCTGGAAAGTCCGGCTGGAACAAGGCGCAAAGTAAGCTTCAAGCCTTTGAACGCGCCGGTCTGATCCGCACCTTGGCCGAGCCGACCTTGACCGCCGTCTCCGGAGAATCGGCCAAGTTCCTCGCCGGGGGCGAATATCCGGTCCCGACGGGGCAAGACAGCAGCGGCAAGGTCTCGGTGGAGTTTAAGCCCTACGGCGTTGGCCTTGGCTTCACGCCGATGGTTCTGTCTGGCGGCCGCATCGCCCTCAAACTGTCAACCGAAGTGTCCGAGCTCAGCAACGAGGGGGCCTTCACCTTAAGTTCGGGACCGGGCACGGCCGGGCTGACCATCAATGCCCTAACGGTCAATCGCGTTGAATCCTCCATCGAACTGCCGTCGGGCGGCTCTTTGATGATCGCGGGCCTGCTGAAAGAAAAGACCCGACAGGCCATCGATTCGATCCCCGGCATGTCCAACATGCCCGTGCTTGGTCCGCTGTTTCGCTCGCGCGACTTCCTCAGCGGCCAGACAGAGTTGGTGGTGATCGTCACGCCCTACATTGTCGATGCCGCCCATCCTGATCAGCTGCAAACCCCCGATGCGGGAATCCGGATCGCCAATGACGCAGAGGCCTATCTGTTGGGCCGCATGAACCGGGTCCAGCGCGCGCGGGCCGGGCCGGGGGCCAAGGGCGGGCCCACCGAAGGCCAAACCTTTGTCGGCCCCTTTGGCTATGTGGTGGATTAGGAGCCTGATGACCATGACCCTCAAGGCCCTACCCTTCGTCATGTCGGTAATTGTCAGCCTAAGCCTAAGCGCCTGCGCGGTGCCGGGCGGTGACCAAACCCTGTCGGCGTCGCCGTCCCTGTCGGACCGATTTTCACCCCAGCTCGATAGCCATCCCCAGACCCTCCTCCTCGCCCCGCACGAAACAGGCCTCTCGGAGCGGCAGCAGCAAGCCATTGCAGCCTTCGTTGCCCAGTGGCGCGATAATGGCGGCGGGCTGATGACCGTCGAAGCCGCCTCCACAGGTGTGCCCGGGGCCTATGAGACCAGCGCCGGAGCCCTCTCGGCCCTTGAGATCGCAGGTCTTGGACGTCATCAGATGCGGCTGATCGGCTATGATGGCGGCGGCGCTGTCGATGCTCCGGTTCGGATTAGCTATGAGCATGCAACGGTGCGGCGCGTCGATTGCGCGGCCCTTGTGGGCAACCTTTCCATTTCCGCGTCCAATGAGCCGCCTGACAATTTTGGCTGTGCGCTGAACGCCAATATGGCCGCGCAGCTGGTCAATCCTCATGATCTGCTAAACCCTCGGACTCAGGATCCTACAGATGCGGCTCGCCGACTGTTCGAGCTGGACCTCTATCGCAAAGGCGCGGTGACATCTTCCGCTAAGGACGCGCAGGCCTCTGGGGCCATTTCCAAAGTGGTTCCATAGGAATGGAACTCAAGACCGACACCGCAGCATCCTTGCTCGATTTGGAGCGGGCCGAGACCCCAATCGAAGTCGGCGGGCGGGCGGACGTGCCCCATATCGCGATCCATGTTTTTCACGAAACATCAGACATGGCCGCCTTTGCGCTGCGCATCCTGTCCGACCGCCGCATGGCCAAGGTTCAGTCACGCATCCTGCCCGGCGGGCTCAGCGCCGCGACCGACCTCTATCGAAGCGAAACGACACCGCAACTGATCATCGTCGAATGGACCCAGGCTGCGCGGGCCCTTCTAGACCAACTCGAGCGCTTGGCAGAAGTCTGTGATCCGGACACCAAGGTGCTGGTCATCGGACTGGCCAACGATATTGGCCTCTACCGAGAACTGATCAGGCGAGGCATTTCGGACTATCTGGTCGCTCCGCTCAAGATCGGTCAGGTCATTGAGGCGATCGCCAACCTATTCGCCGACCCAGAAGCGCCGTTCATCGGCAGGATGGTGGCCTTTGTCGGGGCCAAGGGTGGAGTGGGCTCCTCGATACTTGCGCACAATGTCGCCTATGCCCTGTCGGAATCGGTCATGGCCAGCACGGTTCTGGTCGACCTAGACCTCGCCTTCGGTACATCAGGTTTGGATTTCAACCAGGATCCGACCCAAGGGATTGTTGATGCCTTAAGCCAGCCGGACCGGGTCGATGACGTCCTTCTCGACCGGTTCTTGGTCCAAATTACCGAGCGGCTCAGCCTGTTTTCATCCCCCGCCAGCCTCGAGCGTGACTTCGACTATCCGCCAGAGGCCTATATGGAGGTCGCGGGCAAGATACGCCGCCGCGCACCCTTCGTGGTTTGGGACCTGCCGCATCTATGGTCGCCTTGGGTCAGGCAGATGATCATGGCGGCCGATGATGTGGTGATCGTATCCACACCGGATCTGGCCGCCCTTCGCAACACTAAGGCTCTGGTCGACCTTATCCGTCAGGCTCGGCCGAACGACCCGGCACCGCGTCTTGTCCTCAATCAGGTTGGCGTCACCGGACGTCCTGAAATCCCCCCGTCAGAATTTGGCGAGGCCATCGGCCTAGTTCCCTCGCTTATCCTTCCGTGGGATCCCAAACTGTTCGGTGAGGCGGCCAATAATGGCCAGATGATCCATGCGATCAATCCCAAGTCCAAGGTGG
>CALFYB010000018.1 GCA_937952995.1 uncultured Caulobacteraceae bacterium | reverse complement strand
TCCCACCATAGGAGCAGGCGCAAAGGCGGGTGTTCGAGGCACCCTAGGCGCTGAAGCTTCAGCCACTGCTTCCGGCAGCGAGTCCAACGGTCTAAACGCTGCGCGCCAAGCCCTGTCGTCGTCGGGCTACACTGACCGTGTCGATCAGACTGCCGCTCAATATGCGGCAGAAAGCTTCGCCCAAACCACGACCGCTCAGTCTATGTCGTCGCAGAAGATGTCCGACACCTTCTCCTCGACGCGGTCGATCACGGATGCCGCCAACCAAGCTGAGACCCAGGCGCGCAGCTATGAAGAGCGGGCGGATTTTACGCGGTCAAATTCGGCTTCGCTCAACACCAACCTCAATAACCAGTTCACGTCGTTTGCGATGGATCGCCTCGTTGGCCAGCGCGATGCCTATGGCGCGGTCATCGATCAAGAGCGCGCCGGCTATATTCTGTCTGGCCGAGGATCGAGCGAGGAGATGGCAATGGTTCAAGATATCCAATCGCAGTTCCGCCAACAGGAGGTCTTTAAGATCGCGGCACCTGATCTTGTACAAACCAACCGCGATAGCGTTGGACAGACGGTTGGCTCTGTTCCATCCGAACCCCTGAGGGTTCTTGAGCCGTCGGGCACGAGCGATCTTGGTGCTGGGGTGAATTTGCGCGACCTAGGCCGCCCCGGAAGTGGTGTGAGTGATGCTGCGCCGGGCACCGCCCGATGGGAGGAGGAGAGGGCGCAAGCGAGAGTAGAGCAGGCCCAAAGACAAGATCCACCCCGCTCATCTGTAGACCAGGACCAAACGCCCGGCCCAGATGCGCCCCGCTACCTGCCAAGTGAGCCCCAGCTTATGCCGGGCATTAGTAATGCTCAACGTGATCAGATCAGAGGTGATACGGATGCGGCGGGGGCGTCGGTAGACTCACTTCCTGCGGCTAATGGAAGTGTATTATCGGCGTCCGGTCATAGCGTCGCCAATATTTTTACGCCTGACAATCGAGATCTCGCAAATACCACTTCGCGGCTATTCAACCGCTACCCGGACGCAAAACAATAGGGGGCGTTAAGGGGCCTTTTCCTGTGGAGCTGGACCCTTGCGGTACTTTATCGCCCTATTGATTGACGAAATAAACCATGCGGGTAACAGAAGCCATAGGCTCCAAATCAACCCCAACCATTGGGTTTTACCGCTGTTCCAAACGTCAGATATTGTCAGGGCCAAGAACACAATAGCCGCCACAATCGAAACCACATAGGTAATGACGACTTGAATCCAGAACCCCGTTCCGGAGGTTTGGTAGGCGATTTCTCCCTCGATCATGCGCTTGGCTTCGGGGGTGAGTTGGATGTTCGAAACTGAATAGTCCATGGCATCGTTCGCCGGTTTGATCTGGTTTTGTTCTAGCATCCAATTGATCCCCAAAACAGGCCTCTTTTTACCTTAGCGCGATCAAGGGTTGTCGCAAGGCTCTAGGTCAGAGAGCTTGGGGTAGGGGTTTGCGAACAATAGTTAGTCTTCACATGCCCAAACTACGTCGTGGCGTATTTCGCCTCTAGGGTCGCAAAATCTGCATCAATGGCGGTTCTAAGTATCGCAGCTGCTTTCGTGGTTTCTTCAATCGTAAAGCCGTCGGCCAACAAAAACATATAACCGGATCCCGCACCTGGCCCTTGGTCTGGCGGGAAATCATAGATCGCGTCGACTGACGGTATGGAGCTCACAATCTCATTGACCGCACGGGCCTCGAATCTGACTGAGGTGACACCGCTACCAAAGTCGATATCAAGGTGCCTCGTTAGCTCGTTAAGCTCATCAGCCACAATGCCGTAGAGTACAAAATCGAAACCTTTGAGGGGTAATAAACCGTCAGAGAGCTCCAAAAAGCCGTCGAAGATCAAGCCCACATATCCCGGGATCTCCTCCACGGGGGTCTCATAGTCCCAATCAGGATCGCCATACATAGCCATATTCATCTACCTGCGGCTCGGTTGGGGGCAGTCTCATGTTTGAAGGTTGATCAGCCCATTTATATGTTTTCGTTGGCCAGACCGGATCAGAATTCGCAGTTTGATCTGTCAGTCACATCATGCGTTGCGACATGATCGATCGCCAGCCAAAAATGAGAATTCGGATGCCAGCGAAAACCATCAGAATGACCGCCGACGTTTGGGGCGGAGGCCCAGGGATGGAGGGGACTTCCTACTTATAATTCAAATTGGATGGCCCAAAATATGATGTGTTTGCAGGCGGAACTGCACTGGATGGTCGTGAGAAGCTTGGAGAGGTATTGCTCGTGGACGGCTGGCGTGGCCGGATTTCTTATATTGTGGAAATCTCCCCACCTTATCATGAGGAAAAGTCGCCGGATGAGATCATCGTTCGGGGCGCTAAAGGTTCGGAGGCGCTACTCATGGCGGCAGCCTGGTCGGGGGAATCTGGCGCTCATTTTGTCAGTTTGGTTCTGAAGTTAGACGATGTGCAGATCGGGGAACTGATCGAGCAG
>CALFYB010000017.1 GCA_937952995.1 uncultured Caulobacteraceae bacterium | reverse complement strand
GTTCTTGGCCCCCTCCCTGTGGGAGAGGGTTGGGTGAGGGCCTTACTTGTTTTTTTAACAAGACCCCCTACCCCGGCTGCGCCGGTACTTCCCCCAAAGGGGGAAGATTTTCCGTCCGTGATCTTCCCCCTCTGGGGGAAGTGGCGCGAAGCGACGAAGGGGGCCTTGTTTTTTCCCGCGTCATTGCGAGGCGCAGCGCGCCGAAGCAACCCAGGGGATCATCACTTCACTTCCGCGCAAGTCCCCTGGGTTGCTTCGGCGCGCTCGCAATGACGCACGGAGGGGAAAGGGTCAAAGTGAAGGCCTTGTTTTTCCTCACATGAACCCTGAGGATGCCCCCACCCGAAAAGAGGAAACGAACATGAAGCTCTATGGTGCCCCGAACCCCGCTCCAAACCCGCGCCGTGTGCGCATCTTCCTTGCGGAGAAGGACATCGACCTGCCTGAAACCCTCGTCAACATGATGCAGCGCGAGCACAAGGCTGACGACTTTGTCGCCAAGAACTCGCTGGGCCAGATTCCGGTGCTCGAGCTGGATGATGGCGAGATCATCACCGAGACGATCTCCATCTGTCGCTACCTAGAGGGCATCCATCCCGATAAGCCGCTGTTTGGCACCACGCCGCTCGAGGTCGCCAAGATCGATATGGCCATCCGCCGAGTGGAGTTTCAGCTGATGAACCCGGTCGGGAACTTCTGGCGTCACGCCCATCCCTACACGGCCAAGCTCTTGACGCAGTTCAAGGATTTCGGCGAGTCAAACCGTGAAACGGTGACCCGCGCCATGCTGTGGATGGACCGGGAACTCGAAGGCCACGACTTCATCCATGGCGACAGCTACACCATGGCCGACATCGCCGCCCTGACGACGGTCGACTTCGCCGACTGGATCGGCTTGCCAATGCCACAAGAGGCCAAGCGCCTGCGCGACTGGCATGCCCGCGTTAGCGCACGTCCGAGCGCAGCAGCCTAGGACTTACCGAACCGCCTAGCCCTCTGGATCGCCGTGATAGTCGACCAGAGCGGCATAGGCCATGGCCTGAGGGGCCAGCACGACGGCGTAATAGATCGCGGTGATGGTCGCGCCGAACAGCTGGTAGAGGATCATGGCAGGGGTGAAGAAGGCCCCGATGGACGAAAAGTCTGGCCGGAACAGCTGGCCCACATCAGCCAATGAGCCACCCAAAGCGGTCATGATCACCCCGGCCAAGGCGACAAAGACGATATAGGCCATCAAGGCTGCGACAATGCCCATCACGAAGGCCAGAATATAGGCCCCGAACAGCTGCCAGAAATGGTTACGGGTCACGGACCAGGCGCGGAACACCACAATCCGGCGCTCAGCAAAGGTCATCGGACCACAGAGCGACAGCCGCACCGCCACCCAGATCATGCCGCCAAAGGCCGCGAGGCCACCCAGCGTCCCCAGCAAGGGGGCAAGCGGCGGGGCAACCGCCGTCGCAATCCCGACAATCATGCCGATGATCAGGGCAATGCCGAACATGGCGACCATCATCAACAGGCTAACCGCGAGGGTGACGGCCATCAGGCGAAACTCGTCTTCACCGAGGGCAAGATGCGCAATGACGCCGCCGGGACGGCCGAGCACGATGCGGAACACCGCGCAGGCAAAGATCGCCATGACACAGATACCGACCGGGAAAGACACCGCATAGAAGGGCAAGAGCTTCACCAAGGTATCGATAGACTGCTGCGGATCACCGCCGCTTTGGGCCGCCTGTTCGAGCGCTGTAAATTCCGAGCCCACCGACAGGATCATGAAGATCGCCATGGTCAGGCTGACCAAGAAATAGAAGCCTGCCCAGATCGACAGGGTCACGGGCCGCTCGCGCGTTAGCCGGAACCCTTCAAAAGCCACGTCAGTTGGTGAAAACGCCGTCATTTGAACCATTCCCCAGCGCCGAATCCGATCGGTCGCTATCAGTCTTATCCGCTGCTTTCAGCCTTTGGTAAATAGACGCAAAGACCCCTGCCGAAAAAGGAATTTGGACAAATACGGTCCAGAGAACGGAAACAATATTGAAAAGAATTCTGACCGGTCCATCCACGCCGAACCGCATTTTGAGTGGGGAGTCTCCATGCATCAAACCGATCAGTAGGAGCGGCAGCACGAGCGCCAATACCCGTCCTTTGGTAAGACGGGAGGAGGATAATACGCGAATTTCACCGCTATAGAGGCTCGCGACTTGGCTTAACGAAACCCGCGCATAGAGCCAAAAGCCGCCAAGCGCCCCGAGAACCGCCACCAACAGAACGGTGCCAGCACCGACCGAGCCCAACTCATTCATGATCGCGGGCACACCGTCCATGGTCAGTTCGTGCCCTCGCCCGTAAGCAATGATGGCGGCGAATACCAGGGTCAAAAACACCACCAAGATGGCGTAAAATAGGACCAGCAGGTTCATGCAGATGAGCGAGATCAGATAACGCTCCTCCATAGTGCCCCATTGCAGCCCTAAAATGTTGAATCGAACCTTTTGTGGCGGTGTTTCGGTTGCCGCCAATCGATAGGCTAGCCCTGTCGCCATCAGGAACGAGATCAGGCCGATGATTATGATCGGCAGTTCGAGCAGACTGTTCTCTGCCTTTAGTTTGTTGGGGTCCCAAAAGGCCAAAGCTGCTGGAATTGCTGCGACCAGCATGAAGGGCACACGCGCCTTCGTCCAAACCCGTTCGATATTGGCAAAACCATCAGCGACGATGGGGCCGAAGGGGAGTTCCCGTGACATGGATTCGCCTTGCTTCTGAAGGACCAAAGGCCTGAGCGCAGATTGAGTTCAACACCGTTGGTTTAGCGGCTATAAGGCCGTCATGTCTATTGATCCTATTCATATCGTTGGTGGTGGCCTCGCCGGTTCAGAGGCGGCCTGGCAGGCCGCTGAGGCGGGCGTGCCGGTCATCCTGCACGAGATGCGCCCCGTGCGCGGCACCGAGGCCCATCAGACCGAGGGGCTGGCCGAACTGGTCTGTTCCAACTCGTTCCGCTCGGACGATTGGGAGCATAATGCCGTTGGCCTGCTGCATGCCGAGATGCGCCGCTGCCACTCGATCATCCTCAGCGCCGCCGACGTCCATCAGGTGCCTGCGGGCGGCGCGCTCGCCGTGGACCGGGAGGGCTTTTCGGCGGCCGTCACCGCTCGGCTCGAAGCCCACCCCCTGATCACCATACTGCGTGAAGAGGTCGAGGGCCTGCCGCCTGCAGACTGGAACAATGTCATCATTGCGACCGGTCCCCTGACCACCCCTGCCCTGTCGCAGGCCATATTGGACCTGACCGGCGAGGGGCAGCTGTCCTTCTTCGATGCCATCGCCCCGATCATCCATACTGACAGCATCAATATGGACATTGCTTGGCGCCAATCGCGCTATGACAAGGAAGGCCCCGGCGGTGACAAGGCGGCCTATATCAACTGCCCGATGAACAAAGAGCAGTATGAGGCCTTCATTCAGGCCCTGCTCGATGGTCCCAAGACCGAGTTCAAGGAGTGGGAGAATGTGCCCTATTTCGACGGCTGCCTGCCCATTGAGGTCATGGCCGAGCGCGGTCACGAGACCCTGCGCTGGGGTCCCCTCAAACCCGTCGGCCTGACCAATCCGCGCGACCCGCTGGTTAAGGCCCACGCCATCATCCAGCTGCGCCAAGACAATGCCCTGGGCACGCTCTACAATATGGTCGGCTTCCAGACCAAGCTGAAGCACGGCGTTCAAGCCGACGTGTTCCGTATGATCCCCGGCCTGGAAAATGCCCAGTTCGCGCGGCTCGGCGGGCTGCACCGCAACACCTTCATCAACTCCCCCCGCCTGCTCGACACCGGCCTTCGGCTCAAGGCCCAGCCGCGCCTGCGCTTTGCCGGCCAGGTCACCGGCGTTGAAGGCTATGTCGAGAGCGCCGCTATCGGCCTGCTGGCCGGGCGTTTCGCCGCTGCACAGGCGCTGGGTCAGGAATTGGCACCACCGCCGCCCACGACCGCCCTAGGGGCCCTGATCGATCACATTACCGGCGGGCACCTCGAAGGCGGTGCCTTCCAGCCGATGAACATCAACTATGGTCTCTTGCCCCCTATGGAACCGCCCAAGATCGATCATGAGGGCAAGAAACTGCCACTCAAAGAGCGGGGCCGGGCCAAGAAGCGGCTGATGAGTGTGCGTGCCTTGGCTGATCTGGAGACTTGGCTGACCGCCTAGATGCGGCCGGTCAGGCTGGCGAGGAACACCAAAACCGACTTGGACAGGGCCCCTGGCCTGCGACCTGCCCCATAGGCCTTGGACAGGGCCGCGTGGGCCACCGACGGGAAGCCTGCCACGGGCAGGTCTGCGAGGGCTGTTCTGGCAGCCTCGCGGTCATGTTCGATGCGTCCCCTCGCCCAGCCCTTCACCAACTCTGGCGACAGCCGTCCTGACCGTAGCAGCGCACCCACCCCGTAGGCCCGCGCGGCGCTGCGAATGGCGTGGGGATCACTGCCGGGGGCAAGGATGGCCAGCATCAGCGCGCTGCACACCACCTGCGTGGCATCGACATGCGCGAGCACCGTCTCTTCGCTGTCCAGCAGAGTGCGGCCCAAATCATCGATCCGCGCCTCGATCAGGCTGTTCAGCAGCACCGGGGACAGGTCATGGCGCTCCAACACACCGGCCAAGGCTAGGGCTGCGGGGTGAGCCCGCGGGGCCAGAGCTCGGCTCATCTCGTCAAGGGCCTCGGACCACCAGGTCAGGCGAATCTCGCCCATCAAGGCATCGCTGACCAGATCACGGACCTTGGCCAATTCATGATCGAATGCGAGCAGCGCGAGCACATCGGCCCGCGCCTGTTCGTCCGCGATCAGTCGGCTGGCCAGCCACCGGTCGGGATCCACGCGCTTGATCAGGCTATCAATATCGTCCGTCATGGTTGGGAAATGGTCCGATTGAGCCGACAAAAAAGGGGCCCGCCGTTGCCAGCAGGCCCCTTAATTGATTGACCCTGATCTTAGCCGAACAGGGTTTGGTTCATGGTCATGGTCACCAGCATGGGGATCGACAGCAGCAGGTTGGTGCGGCTGAACAGCATGGCGGTCCGGCCAGCCTTAGCCTTGGCGTCGGCATCAGCCTCGACAATGCCCAAAGCGATCTTCTGGTTTGGCCAGATGAACAGCCAGACGTTCAAGAACATGATCGTCGCCATCCACATGCCCACGCCGATGAACACGGTCTGGGGATTGGCAAAGCCTTCCAGCGCACCGAGCGTATAGGCCTGAACCAGATAGCCACGGTTCCAAGCCAGAACGATACCGGCCAGCAGGGTGGCCACTGCGGCCCAACGGAACCAGAACAGGGCTTCAGGGGCGATGTACTTGGTCACGCCGGCCTTCAGTTCCGCAGGGACGCTCGGCATCATGCGGATCTGGACGAAGTTGAAATAGTACAGCAGGCCGATCCACAGGATGCCTGCGAACACGTGGATCATGCGGAACACGCCTTGCCAGAAGATGGCGTCAGTGCTGCCGTGATGAACGCGGTAACCCGCGACCAAGATGAGCGCCAAGACGACGCTAACGATGATGGTGTTTCTAAAATTTTGCAGCAGACCTGCCATGTTGCCCTCCCAAGAAGCCCAAAGGAGCCCCGAATTGGCGGACAATATACGGCGATTTGTCGCGCCCATGGAAGGGGGAATGAAAAGATCGTCTAAACGGCGATAAGAGCCGCCGCCAAACGCCGACCCTCTGCCGCCAGCACATTGTACATACGGGCCGCTGTTGGTGTGTCCATGAACTCCAGCCCAATGCCCGCCCGCTGCAGAGCGTCACGCAGGGCGCGAGGCGGCAGGGCCTGCACAGCGCCCGTGCCCAGCAGGACGAACTCTACTGTGCCCAGACCCGCAGCAAAGACAGGCGCAAGGTGATCAGGGCTCAGGGCCTCTAAACTCGTCGCCTGCCAAGGCTGAGCCGCGTCGTCGAGGATCAGCAGCGAGCCTTCATGGCGCTGGCCAGAGACCCGAAAGCCTCCGCCGCCAAAAGCATCGATTGAGGGCGGGTGACGCAAGTCCCTAGCCCTTCAGGACCGTGGCTATCGGCTCGGCCTCATCATTGCGCTTCACGCCCCACAGAAGGATGATTGGCGAGGCGACATAGACCGACGAATAGGTGCCGATGACGATGCCGAAGATCAGCGCGATGGAGAAGCCATGCAGGGCCTCGCCGCCGAAGATCGCCAAACCCGACAGGGCCAAGATCGCGGTCACACCGGTGATGATGGTCCGCGACAGGGTCTCGTTGATCGATAGATCGATGACCTCACGCAGCGGCATCTTCTTATATTTTCGGAGGTTTTCGCGCAGGCGGTCAAACACAACGACCGTGTCGTTCATCGAATAGCCAATAATGGTCAGGATCGCGGCGATCATGGTCAGGGTAAATTCTAACCGTAGCAGCACGATCAGGCCGAAGGTTAAGATCACGTCGTGGAACAGGGCCACCACCGCGCCGAGGCCAAACTGAAGCTCGAACCGGAACCAGATATAGATCAGCATCAAGCCGATCGCGATGCCCAGGGCCATGATGCCATTGCGAAATAGCTCTCCTGACACCTTGGGGCCAACCACTTCGGTCCGCGAATAGGTTACAGGACCGATTGCCGCATTTAGGGCGGTTTTGACCCGGTCAACCGTCTGGGCTGGATCGGCACCATCAGGCGTCTGGAAGCGGATCAAGGCGTCATTTGCCGCGCCAAAAGCCTGAACCTGCACGTCGCCCAGCTTTAGCGCGCCAAGCGTACCTCGGACTTGACCAAGATCGAGGGGCTTGGCACCAGTATTGAGTTCCAGCACCGTACCGCCCTTAAAGTCGATACCGAAGTTCAAGCCGGGCTTGAACAGCATGACCGCCGTAGCCAGCA
>CALFYB010000016.1 GCA_937952995.1 uncultured Caulobacteraceae bacterium | reverse complement strand
ATCTGATGGCCGAGGCAGATGCCGAAGACCGGCTTGCCGCTGGCCACCAAGGCCTTGATTTCAGGCACGGAATATTCGCCTGTCGCCGCTGGATCGCCGGGGCCGTTGGACAGCATGACGCCGTCGGGATTACGCGCCAGAATGTCGGCCGCGCTCGTGTCTGCCGGAACGACCGTGACGTGGGCACCGATGCTGGTCAGGGCGCGCAGGATGTTGCGTTTGACGCCGTAGTCGATGACCACGACCTGATATTTGGGTTGCCCCGCCTTGGCATAGCCCTCTGGCCAGGTCCAAAGCCCTTCGTCGAAGGTAAAGGGCTGGCGGCAGCTGGCGTCCTTGGCCAGATCCAGACCGACAATGCCGCTCCAAGCCTTAGCCTTGGCGACCAGAGCCTCAAGGTCGAACACGCCGTCGGGGCTGTGGGCGATGACGCCGTGCGGCATGCCCTTGTCGCGGATGACGCGGGTCAAGGCGCGGGTATCGACCCCAGCCAGACCGACCACGCCGCGCTTGGCCATCCATCCGGCCAGATCGCCCTCCGAGCGCCAATTGGCAGGCGGTGTGGGAACATCGCGGAAGATCGCGCCGCGGGCCGCGGTCACCGCGCCTTGGCCGAACTCTTCAAGGTCTTCGCCATTGACGCCGACATTGCCGATATGGGGGAAGGTGAAGGCCACGATCTGAGCCATATAGGACGGATCGGTGAGGATTTCCTGATAGCCGGTCATCGCCGTATTGAAGCAGACCTCGCCCAGAGCATCACCGACGGCCCCGACGCCGATCCCTTGAAGGACGGTCCCATCGGCAAGAACCAAAACGCCCGTTGCGCCAGACATCAGCTTTGCGGTCATGTAACAAGCGCCTCCGGTTGCGACTGGGCACGGCAATGGGCGGCCAAACGGTCGTCCTGACGGGCACTATGTCATGGAATCGGCAGGAAATCGCCCCGCCGGACAAACGGAGGCGTTACTAGGGGCGAGGCGGCCTCCGGTCAAGCCATGACGAGGCTTCTTGCTCAGACCAATTCCACCTGTACCCGGCGTCCCAGCACGGCGGCGGCCCTTTGCAGGGTCTGGATCGTGACATTGCCATCGGTCGGATCCAGAACCCGGTCAACCTGAGTGCGGCTGGTCTGCATCATCTGCGCCAAGCGACGTTTGCTGATTTTTCCATCCTTCATGGCCTTTTCAAGTTGCCATGCGATCACCTCTTTGATGGAACGGGCTTGAAACGCCTCAAGAACGCCTTCGTCGCGCAGGAAATCATCGATCGTCGATCCGGTATGTTGATTAGCCATTTTGCACCTCTTTCATCCGTTCGCGGGCCAGCCTCAGGTCGTCTAGCGGTGTTTTCTGTGTCTTCTTGATAAAGCCATGCAAGGCAAAGACGGCGTTATCGTGGAAACAGATAAGAACGCGAGACATCGTCCTGCTGGGTAGCCAAGTTCGTATCTCCCACAATCCGCCGCCCATCGGTCGGCAAAGGGGCATGCCCACCGGCCAGCGGTACTGAACTCTATGCAGATCGCCGCCGACCTCTAATCGATCTTCGCGGTCTAGGTCCTTCAACCAATCCCGCACGGGCTCATTACCAGCGGCTGTCCGGTAGAAAACCAGCGGGATTTTGTGTACGCAGGAGCCTTCATCAGTCATGCACTATATCCGGTGCCATTGCACTATAAAATGTGCCGAATGGTCAAGATCTGCGCCATCGTTCAAGGGGCGATGGGCTCACGAAAATTCGCGTTCCAAATGCCGGAGGGCGTGACCGATGAATGAATTAAAGACTGTAAAATTTTATATACGATTAAGAGGTGTATGAATGGACTTCCAACCTCATCGGTCTGTCTCGCCTTGAGTCCAAGCCCCTGCCCAAGACGGTGTGTTCAGTCTATGAAGCCGGTCTGCTTTTCAGGACGGCGTTAAAATGACCATCACCACAGTCGGTATCGATGCTGACGATACGCTTTGGCACAATGAGACGGTGTTTCGGCTGACTCAGGCGCGGTTTGCCGATCTGTTGAAGCCTTGGGCCGATCAGGACCATCTGCTGGAGCGGTTGGCGGCGATGGAGCGCAAGAACCTTCAGTTCTACGGCTACGGCATCAAGGGCTTTACCCTGTCGATGCTAGAGACGGCCTTGGAGTTGACCGGTGGGGATATTCCGGCGGCGGTTACTCGCGAGGTGCTCGCCGCTGGCCGCGAGATGTTGTCCCATCCGGTCGAGCCCTTGCCGGGGGTCGAGGCGGCCCTTACGGCGCTGGCCGCGCGCTGGCGGCTGGTGCTGATCACCAAGGGCGACCTGTTTGACCAAGAAAATAAGCTGGCGCGATCTGGCCTTGGCGACCTGTTCCACGCGGTCGAGGTGGTGTCGGAAAAGACAGCAGATTGCTACAGCGCCATCTTCAATCGGCATGGGCCGGGAGCAGACCGGGCGGTGATGATTGGTAATTCGGTCAAGTCCGACATTCTGCCGCCGATCGCGGCGGGTGCCTGGGCGGCTTACATTCCCTATGTCATGACTTGGGCTCATGAGGTGGCAGACCCGCCCGTGGACCATCCGCGTTATGTTCAACTGGCCTCGATCTCTGAAGTCCCCGATTGGGTGGCCATGGTCGAGCGTCTGATGGCCGAGGGGGGGTGCAGCCCCGCGCAAGCGGCGCTATAGTCCCACCGTGCGCTTCGATGACCGCTTCCTTGATGAGATCAAGTCCCGCCTTCGCCTGTCCGATGTGATCGGAAAAACGGTGAAGCTGCGGCGGCAGGGGCGTGAATATGCGGGCCTGTCACCTTTCACCAAGGAGAAGTCACCGTCCTTTTTCGTCAATGATGACAAGGGCTTCTACCATTGTTTTTCGAGCGGAAAACATGGCGACCTGATCAGCTTCCTGCAAGAAACGGAACGGCTGAGCTTCATGGAGGCGGTCGAGCGCTTGGCCGGTGAGGCAGGCGTGCCCTTGCCCGCTCAGGACCCACAGGCGATTCAGCGGGAAAAACAGCAACAGTCCCTAACCGACTGGCTGGTCTTGGCGGCGGCTTGGTATGAGGCCGAACTTCGTCGTCCGGTTGGGGCCGAGGCGCGGGCCTATCTGGACCGGCGCGGCCTGCCTGAGGCTGACCGCACCCGCTTTGGCATTGGCTATGCCCCAGCCGGTCGCACAGCCTTGAAGGACTATCTGGTCGCCAAGGGGGCTCAGCCGCGCGAACTGGTCGAGGCTGGTCTCTTGATTGCGCCAGAAGACGGCGGCGCGCCCTATGACCGGTTCCGCGACCGGATCATGTTCCCCATCACTGACCCCCGGGGGCGGGTGGTGTCCTTTGGCGGGCGGGCCATGGACCCGCAGGCGCGGGCAAAATATCTCAACGGCCCCGAGACCGGCATCTTCCATAAGGGTGACCTGCTCTACGGCCTGTTTGAAGCGCGCAAGCTGCTGTCCACGGCGGCGGTGGGGGCGGCCTCCACGGGCGGGCCGGTGGATGTCGGTCTGGTGGTGGTGGAAGGCTATATGGACGTCATTGCCTGTCAGCGCGCCGGGGTGGCTGCTGTGGCCCCCATGGGCACGGCCCTGACCGAACAGCAGATGGAGCGGCTGTGGCGGCTGCATCCCGAACCGACCCTGTGCTTTGACGGCGATGGGGCAGGGCAGCGGGCGGCGGCGCGGTCCATCGAGCGGGCCATGCCCTTGCTGAAGGCTGGCCGATCCTTGCGCTTTGCCATCGTCACCGGCGGTAAGGACCCCGATGATGTGCTGCGCGAACAGGGGGCGGCCGCGCTCAAGGCCCAACTTTCCCAGACCGTACCCTTCGTTGAGGCCCTCTTTGCCCTGCAACGTGACGCCGAGCCCCTTGATACACCAGAGCGGCGCGCGGGCCTGAAGGCGCGGCTAAGAGCAGCAGCGGCGACCATCCAAGACAAGGACCTGTCCCAAGAATATCGCAATGATCTCTTGCGCCGCGTCGATGCACTTAATGCTCCGCCTCAAGGCTCAGGACCGGGGGCAGGGCAGGGGGGCTATGGCCAAAATCGGCCAGTACGGGGCCCGTTCGTACCGCGAAAGCCAGGCTCTGGCCCCTATGTTCCGCCTCTAATTAACACCCAAGAGGGGCGCGCGGCGGCGCGGCGGCTGTCGACCTCACTGGATCCTTTGGTGGCGGCTGTGGCTCAAGCGGCACTGCTCAATCCCGGCTGGCTGGACCCGGTTTTAGAGGTTTTGCAGGTCCATGGCTTTGGGGATCAAGCGCTGGACGAGTTGGCTAAAGAAATCATTCGTCTGCGTCTAGACAGTGACGTTCTTGACACAGAGGCCCTCACACGCCATCTGGCGTCTGTAGGATTCAGTATTTTGCTGAGCGAGATCGATAAGGCGGCCCTCAATGCAGGTGCTCCTTTCCTGAACCAGGATGCTTCGCTCGCAGATGCTAGGTCCCAATGGTCGCACGCCTTCGATGGTCTCATCCGAATGGCTGCGCTGGAACGTGCCTTACTGGCGGCAAAATCCGGACTGGGTTCGGGCGATGGCGCTGACGTTTCCGACGCGGCAGAGTTTATGCGGTTGAAGCTGGAACGGGACGGTCTTCGTCGCGCGATCAAGACAGGAACCTTTTGGACGGACGTCGATCCCTGAGCGCAGGGGCCTTGACGGGCCGCCCTTAGCCATTTTTCTGACGCGTGCTGCGCGCCGTCAGGACCGGAGATGCAAATGAGCAATACGGCTGAGACGCAAGAAACCGAATCCAATTCCGACGGTCCCTTGCTTGACCTCACCGATGCGGGCGTAAAGCGCTTCATCAAGCAGGCCAAGACCCGTGGTTATGTGACCATGGACGAGCTGAACAAGGTCCTTCCCTCTGAGGAAGTAACCTCTGAGCAGATCGAAGACACCCTCGCCATGCTCAGCGAGATGGGCGTCAATGTGGTTGAGGCCGAAGAGGATGCCGAGGGCGGCGAAGTGGTGGTGCGCGAAGAAGCCGCCGTCATCGAGACCACCAAGCCCGATGCCTTCGACCGCACCGACGACCCTGTCCGCATGTATCTGCGCGAAATGGGCTCGGTTGAGCTTCTGTCGCGTGAAGGCGAAATCGCCATTGCTAAGCGGATCGAGGCTGGCCGCGACACCATGATCCGGGGTCTGTGCGAAAGCGCCCTGACCTTCGAAGCCATCATGGTCTGGCGCGAAGAGCTTGGCACCGGCCGCATCTTGCTGCGCGAAGTCATCGACCTTGAACAGACCTATGGCGGCGTCATGGGTGCCGCTGCCGCTGTTGTGGCCGAAGAGGCTGCCGCCGCTGCCCTCGAAGCGGGGCCCCAGCCTGAGCCCTCGATGGGCGACGGCGACGGTGATGGCGACGAGGATGATTTTGACGATGGGGCAGGCCCCACCGTCTCGGCGATGGAAGGCGAACTGCGCGAAGGCGTGATGGTTGTCCTTGACGCCATCGCCAGCGAGTTTGAAGCCTTCCGCAAGCTGCAAGAAAAGCTGGTTATGAGCCGCCTGCGCGGTGAGGACCTGCCGGATGCCGACCGCAAGGGCTATGAAGCCCGCTCGGCGGTGATCATTCAGCACCTCAAGACCTTGAAGCTGAACAATAACCGCATCGAGGCTCTGGTCGATCAGCTCTACGCCATCAATCGGCGTCTGATTGCTCTGGAAGGCCGACTGCTGCGTCTAGCCGACTCCTACGGCATTTCGCGCCCTGAATTCCTGAAGGCCTATTACGGCTCCGAACTCGATCCCAACTGGAACGAGAAGGTCCGTGAGTTGGGCGTGCGCTGGACCAAGTTCGCTGAGAACGATGCCAGCCAGATCGGCGATATCCGCCAAGAGATCGCAGTGCTGGCCACCGAGACCGGCGTGCCCATCGACGACTATCGCCGCATCGTTCAGACGGTCCAAAAGGGTGAGCGCGAGGCCCGTCAGGCCAAGAAGGAAATGGTCGAGGCCAATCTGCGCCTCGTTATCTCCATCGCCAAGAAATACACCAATCGCGGCCTGCAGTTCCTCGACCTCATTCAGGAAGGCAATATCGGCCTGATGAAGGCGGTCGATAAGTTCGAATATCGCCGGGGCTATAAGTTCTCGACCTATGCGACCTGGTGGATCCGTCAGGCCATCACCCGCTCGATTGCTGACCAGGCCCGCACCATCCGTATCCCGGTCCACATGATCGAGACGATCAACAAGATCGTCCGCACCAGCCGCCAGATGCTGCACGAGATCGGCCGCGAGCCGACGCCGGAAGAGCTGGCCGAAAAGCTGGCCATGCCGCTGGAAAAGGTCCGCAAGGTTCTCAAGATCGCTAAGGAGCCCATCTCTCTCGAAACCCCCATCGGGGACGAGGAAGACAGCCACCTGGGTGACTTCATCGAGGACAAGAACGCCGTCCTGCCCATCGATGCGGCGATCCAGAGCAATCTGCGCGAAACCACCACGCGGGTTCTGGCCTCGCTGACACCGCGCGAAGAGCGGGTCCTGCGCATGCGCTTTGGTATTGGCATGAACACCGACCACACCCTCGAAGAGGTCGGTCAACAGTTCAGCGTCACCCGCGAACGCATCCGTCAGATCGAAGCCAAGGCCTTGCGCAAGCTCAAGCACCCCAGCCGCTCACGCAAGCTGCGCAGCTTCTTGGATAGCTAAGGGGAGTGGGGGCTGAAGTCCCCCTTCCCCCGCTTCGCGGGTACTTCCCCCAGAGGGGGAAGATTTGCTTTTCTAGATCTTCCCCCTCTGGGGGAAGTGGCGCGCAGCGCCGTAGGGGGTCTTGTTTTTTCCCCACACCCGTGTTCCCCGCGAAGGCGTGGACCCAGACCCTTTTACGCAGGTTGTAATCCATCCACTGGATCCCCGCCTTTGCGGGATGCAACCCCCTCACCCAACCCTCTCCCCCAAGGGG
>CALFYB010000015.1 GCA_937952995.1 uncultured Caulobacteraceae bacterium | reverse complement strand
ACTGGAGTTCAGACGTGTGCTCTTCCGATCTGGCCCGCCCGCCGAAGTCCTTACGCCAGACCTGTTGGCACAGGCCTATGGCATCGACGCGCGCTGGACCTGTGACGCCGATGGCTCTGCGCTCGTGGTGCACGGTCCGGCCGTTCAAGGCCTCTAACGAAAAAGGGGCGCGCCACCGATGGCAGCACGCCCCTTTTATCCGTCTTGGTTAGCCGTTCGGCTTGCCCTTCTTGGAAGGCTTGGGCTTCTTGGTGAAGGGGGCCTTACCCTCAAAAGCCGCTTTCTTGTCGAAATAGGGCTTCTTATAGGCCTTCGGTGCGCGCGGCGCGTCGGCTTCGCCGGGGCGATCAACCGGCGACCAAGGCTTGGCCGCAGCATCCTTGGGCGGACGCGGCGTGAAGGGTTTGGCGACAGGGGCCTGATCGCGCGGCGCGAACTTGCGCGGTGCCCGCTCGCGCGGTCCGCCTTCATCCGAACGGGCCGCCTGAGGACGGGGCTCGTAGGCGCGGGGCTCTTGAGACCGAGGCTCTTGCGGGCGCGGCGTATAGGGCGGCTTGCCACCTTGCGGGTGCGGTTCGAACGGACGGTCCTGCGAGCGAGGCTCATAGGCGCGCTTTTCACGGGCCTGCGGGGCTGGACCGCGCTGATCACGCGGCGCACGTGGCCGCTGCTCGCGCGGACCATCGCGGTTAGCCGAAGGGGCCACAGCCGGTTCGATCCGCAGGTCATTGTCCGGCGCGCTTTCCGCAGCCGCCTTGATGGCAGCGGTAAAGCGAGCTTCGGCTTCCTTGGTGATCTCGAACTTGGTTTCCCGATCAAAGATCTTGATCGCGCCAATGTCCTTTTTGGTGATGTGACCGGCGCGGCAGATCAGCGGGATCAGCCATTTGGGGTCGGCATTATTGTTGCGGCCGGTCGACAGGCGGAACCAGACCACATCTTCGGCCGCCATACGTTCGGGACGGCCACCGTCACGGTCACGATCAAAGGCCCGGTCGCGGTCCTTGTCCTGCGGCGAGCGCGAGGGCGGGGCCATGCTGGCGCGCGGATCGTCGAACAGGTCTTCTGGTGCAGGCAGGGCGGACTGGCGCAGACGGATTAGCGCTGTCGCGATCTCCATCGGCGTGCGCGTTTCCATGATGGCATTGGCGAGGGTCAGTTCTTCCTCGGTGGGGGCCTCAGTCAGAAGCGGGTCTTGCAGCATGCGCTGCAAATCACCGGCGCGAATCTCTTCGGCGCTAGGCGGACCGCTCCAGGTCGCTTCGATATTGGCAGACGACAGGATCTGCTCGACCCGGCGACGGCGGCTGTAGGGAGCCATCAGCACCGAGACGCCCTTGCGGCCCGCGCGGCCCGTCCGGCCACTGCGGTGCAGAAGGCCAGCACGGTTCACAGGCAGGTCGGCATGAATCACAAGGCCCAGATCGGGAAGGTCCAGACCGCGGGCCGCAACGTCGGTCGCAACACAGACCCGCGCCCGGCCATCGCGCAGCGCCTGCAAGGCATCGGCCCGCTCACGCTGGGACAGTTCGCCCGACAGGGTCACGACCTCGAAGCCGCGCTCGCGCAGGCTGGAATAGAGCCGCCGCACATTTTCGCGGGTCGAACAGAAGACCAGAGCTCCCGGCGCATCGACGTGACGCAGCACATTGACCACCGCCCGCTCAATCTCGTTCGGGGCGCAGCTGATGACGCGATATTCGATGTCGCCATGCGGCTCATTGAGGCTGGTCGTATCGATCCGCACGGCATCGCGCTGATAACGACGGGCCAGTGCGGCGATGTCCTTAGCGATGGTAGCCGAGAACAGCAGGGTCCGGCGCTCGACCGGCGCGGCATCCAAAATGAATTCCAGATCGTCGCGGAAGCCCAGATCGAGCATCTCGTCGGCCTCGTCCAGCACCGCGACCTTCAAGGACGACAGGTCCAGATGGCCGCGCTCGATATGGTCGCGCAGACGGCCGGGGGTGCCGACGACGATATGGGCACCATAGCTGAGCAAACGCTGCTCGCGCCGCGCATCCATGCCGCCGACGCAGGAAACGACGACCGCGCCAGCCTTGCCATAGAGCCAGGTCAGTTCACGGCTGACCTGAATGGCCAGTTCACGGGTTGGGGCAATGGCGAGGCACAGGGGCGCGCCAGACTGGCCCATGCGCTCAGCATCGCCCAAGAGGGTCGAAGCGGCGGCCAGACCGAAGGCAACGGTCTTGCCCGAGCCGGTTTGAGCGGAAACGAGTAGGTCTTGATCGAGCGCCCGCGCTTCAAGGACGGCTGCCTGCACCGGAGTGGGGTCCTTATAACCCTGCTCAACGAGTGCGCTCTGCAGCGCGGGATGGGTGGTGGAAAAGGGCATAAAGGTCCTGACTGATCTGCCTGGCGCACACAAACGACCGCCAAGGAAAAGCGCGCAGGGAGGCGCGCTGCCGCGTCTTTAGGGCAATAGGGCTATTTTCTCAACCAAAGCATTGATTCAGCTTAAAGATAGATCGTCAAAGCGCGATTTCGGGGTGCCATAGCGCCCGATAGGCCACAGCGGCGTTGAGGTTTGACCTCAAACCCTACTGGCTCGCCCAGACAATTCGAGACATCCAAACCAGATCGGAAAGGTTCACGGTCAGGCCCGGCTGATCGGGATTGAGGGCGGCGAGGACAAGCTTTTGAGCTGACCTTTGTACCAATTGCATGACCAACAGATCGCCAGAGAAGGTCTTGAGAACCACTCGGTCACCGCGACGCGCTTCGAGGCCGGGGCTGATAATGAGGCGGTCACCATCGCGATAGATAGGGGCTAAGTGGTGGCCGCTGACCTCCAAAACAAAGGCCCCCTCATCAGCGACGCCGGGTATCGACGCAACATCCCAAGCGGTCCCGATTGGGTATCCGGAGGCATCAAAATGCCCCGCTTGCGCGGCCTCATTGAAACCCATCAAAGGGGCATGACCGATGGGGGGACCACCCGAACTGTCGGCTAAGGCCGCGAAGTCTGCAAAACTGATCCCCGCCACCGCAATGACCTTGGCAAGGCTTTCAGTCGAGGGCCAGCGCGGGCGGGGTGGCCGCTCTTTAGACAGCCGCTTGGATCGATTGAAAATTGTAGAATCGAGCCCCGCCATTCGTGCCAAGGACGATGGGGACACGGCAAGCCGCGCGGCCAAGGCGTCAATCGCGCCCCAGATCTGAGCATGTGACAGGGCACTCATGACCGGCTCCGGCGCGGTTGGGGCCAAGATTTGATCGCTCAAGACCAAACAGCTTAACCGGTCAAAAGCGCTGAAAAACACGTAGCACGGGTAATGGGTGCGCAACAGACCCCTGTTCAGAGAATATTGGCTATGGGCAATTTGGCGCACTTGACGTTAACGTAAGGGGCATCTAGCGTTTGAAAAACAAGATGATGGGAGACTTGATATGACCTCTGACCTGAGGCGTCCCGAACGCACCTTCACCATTCGCAATCTTTGCGTCGAGTTTCGCGTGACCCCGCGCGCCCTTCGGTTCTACGAAGATAAGGGCCTACTCTATCCAGCGCGAGAGGGTCTGAACCGCGTTTACAATCATCGCGACCGCGCACGCCTGCAATTGATCTTGCGCGGCAAGCGGGTCGGACTCAGCCTTGCGGAAATCCGCGAAATTCTTGATCTCTATGACGAAAATGATGGCGGTGCCGCTCAGATGGCCAAGTCGCTGAAGAAGTTTCGGGAACGGATCTTGGCCCTCGAAGCCCAGCGTGACGATATTGACGGTGCCATTGAGCAACTGCGCGGCGGTTGCGATCGCATGGAGCGGCAATTGACCCAACTGCGCCCAGACCTTTTGCCTCGTGCTGCGGACTATGATCAGGTCCTGCGGGCCCGTTTAGATGGTGTGGCTGACAACGCTCACGCCGAATAGAACCTCTCGCTGAGCGCTTAATTCCAGAGTTCCGGAACCTTCATGACCTACCGTGCCCCTGTCCGTGATCAAATGTTCGTTCTGCGCGACGTGTTGAACATCGCGCAATATGCCGACCTTCCCGGTTTTGCCGATGCCTCGGTGGAGTTGGTCGAACAGGTCCTCACCGAAGGGGCGAAGTTCTGTGAAGAGGTTCTCGCGCCGCTGAACGGCGTGGGCGACAAACAGGGCTGCGTCTGGTCGCCCGATCACACGGTCAAGACCCCGGACGGGTTCAAGGCGGCCTATCAGGCGATGGTCGACGGCGGCTGGCCCGCGATCGGCGCGGAGCCCGAGTTCGGCGGTCAGGGCCTTCCAGCGGTCGTGACCCTTGCCTATAGCGAGATGTCTTCGGCCGCCAATATGGCCTTTGCTATGTATCCCGGCCTGACCCACGGCTGCTATTCGGCCATCCTTGCGGGTGGATCGGACGAGCAAAAGGCGCTCTATCTGCCCAAACTCGCCACCGGCCAGTGGGGCGGGACCATGAACCTGACCGAGCCCCATTGCGGCACGGACCTAGGTCTTTTGCGCACCAAGGCGGTGCCGCAGGCTGATGGGTCCTATCGGATCACCGGCCAGAAGATCTGGATCTCGGGCGGCGAACATGACTTGGCCGAGAACATTGTCCATCTGGTGCTGGCCCGTATCGAAGGGGCTCCGGCGGGCGTCAAGGGCATCTCCCTGTTCATCGTGCCCAAGCACATTCCCGACGCCCAAGGCAATCCCGGCGCACGCAACAGCGCCAACTGTGTCGGCCTCGAGGAGAAGATGGGCATCCACGGCAGCGCGACCTGCGTCATGTCCTATGAGGATGCGACGGGCTGGCTGATCGGCGAGGAAAATAACGGCCTCAAGATCATGTTCGTGATGATGAACGAGGCTCGCCTCGGGGTCGGCCTGCAGGGTCTGGCCCAGGGTGAAGCGGCCTATCAGGGGGCAGTGGCC
>CALFYB010000014.1 GCA_937952995.1 uncultured Caulobacteraceae bacterium | reverse complement strand
ATCGGGGCGCTGAGGTCCTTGGGGTTTGAGCCAAAGGCGATCAGAACCTTGGTTCCGCCCATCTCGATGCCAGCAATGCGTGTCATCGGGTTACCCGCCACTGGATCTCATAGGGTGCCAAGGTCACAGCCTCGGTCCTATGGGCCACCCCGGTCAAGAGGTCGAAATTGTGAAGTGCAAACCGCTGGGGCAGGTCTGCCAATGCCGGACGGTCGGACAGGTTGGCGAGGCACAGAAACCCAACTTCACCTTGGGAGCGCTCAAAGGCCAACAGGGCGCGGTTTGTCAGCTCTACGGGCATGGCGGGACCCTGAACGCCCAAAGCACTGACCTTTTGGGCCGCTTGGCCATAGAGTTTCAGGGCCTGGAAGATCTGGCCTTGAGGCGTCGTTTCATCCTGTCTGTGGTCAGCCAAGGCCCAGTCCATTTGCGGGCGGTGCAGCCAGCGGCCATCAAGGGCGCGCAAGGGGTCGGCCCCATAGTTATGGTCATCATCCAACCCAATCTCGTCGCCCATATAGATCAGCGGCCAGCCCTCTAGCCCATAGATGACCCCATAGAGGAAGGTGAGCCTGCGGGTTCCCAAGCCGCCACCGGGCTGGTTCGGGTCGACGCCGCAAAGGGAAGCGGCCATGCCATTGGTCGAGGGCACCCCTCCTGCGGCGGACTGAAAGGCCTTGCCCTGGGAGAACCCCTTGCCCCGGCCATAGAAGTCCGACCAGCGTTCCAGATCTTCGCGCGGGGCATAGTCGGATAGGGCATTCCAGATCAGATCGTCGTGGCACCGCACATAGTTGAGCCAGGTTCCTCTTGCGGGCTTGCGGGCGGCCTCGGTCAGGACACGGTTGAAGATGGCGGTGTCCCCATCGGCCAGACTGCCCCACAGGGCGGTCATGACCCCATTATTATAGGCCAGATCACAGCTCGGCGCGTCTGTACCAAAGCAGGGCAGGACATCTTTTAGCCCTTCAATCGCCTCGGCCAGAAGAACGACGCTGGGGGCGACAATGTTTAAGGCGGCCCGCCAAGCCTCAAGAAGGCCATAGGTCTCTGGCTGATTGCGGCTTGAGGTTCCAAGCCGTTTCCAGAGGAACGGGGCGCTATCGAGCCGAAAGCCCTGCACACCCTTGGAGGCCAGAAAGATCAGCACATCCAACATCTGGGCGAAGACCGCCGGGTTGGCATAGTTCAGGTCCCACTGGAAGGGATAGAAGGTGGTCCAAACATGGCCGCCCATGGCCGCGTCATAGGTAAAGCTGCCGGGAGCCGTGGTCGGAAAAACATCGATCAGATCCGCTTCCCAGGCTGCAACGGCGCCTTCATCGGGAAGGGTAATATAGAAGTCCTTGTAGATCGGGTTTTGAGCCCGGGCCTTGACGGCCCATTCGTGCTCCATGGCCGTATGGTTGCAGACCACATCCAGAATGATGCCCATGCCGAGGGCGCGGCTTTGGGTGGCGAGGGCCTCCAGATCGTCCATCGAGCCTAGACGGGCGTCCACCTTGCGATAGTCGGCCACGGCAAAGCCGCCGTCGCTGTCACCGGCGCGCGGTTGTAAGAGGGGCAGGGGGTGCAGCCACCTGACGCCCAGCTCCGCCAGATAGGGCGTGCGGGCAGCAAGGCCTTTAAGGTCGCCGGAAAAGCGGTCAACATAGAAACTATAGACGGCCCCGCTGAATGGGGGTGCGTTCCCGGCGGTCTGTTCGCGTTGTTCATCCATGGCCCAAAGGCCTTTGGGCCGGGTTTGAGCGGCCTGATGAAGATGGGTTCTTAAACGAGAGAGAAAGGCGGGAAACTGCGCCTGATCGCCATAGATGCCGCGTAACTTCCCTTCAAGGGTGGGCCAATATCGCTCAAACCGCGCCTCGATCAGCGCAGGGTCTAGCAGAGCAGGAGAGGGCACCATCAGCGTCATGGGGTTGGACTTCTAGGCCGGGCACCGATTAGACGGGCTCATTATTCAAATAGCAATTCCCCACCGGAACCCTTGATCAGGGGTTCCGGCGGGGTGCTGGTCTTAGAAGTCGTAGCGCAGGGTGGCCGTGACCGTTCGACCATTGATCGATCGCGCACGGATGGCGTTTGTCACATTGGCCGTGATCGCGCCCTCTTCAGCTTCGGTCAGGCCGACCTGATCGAACAGGTTATTGGCATTGATAGAGGCGCTGAGGCCCTTCGCGAACCTATATTCGGCAAAGGCATTGACCTGGGCAAAGGCTGGGAACTCAAGCTTGTTCTCGTCCTGAGCGTAGGTCTTGGTCGTGCCGATCACGCTGCCCCCGACCGTCAGATCGTTCCAGCGATAGGTTGGCGCGAACTGATAGACGAACTTGGCCTGACGACGGGGCGTGTTGCCCACAACAGCAGGGGTCAGAGCGTCCTTGGAGATTTCGGCATCGGTATAGGTCGCGCCGCCGGTCACCGCAAAATCACCGATCCGGTAGCTGGCTTCCAGCTCGACGCCCTTGGCCGTATATTCACGGTCGAAGAACTTGCGGCTTGTGGCTTCGAAATTCTGCTCTTGGGTCTTGGCCCAGAAGGCCGTGGCGAAGATCGCATAGCCGTCGCGGCGATATTTGACGCCGGCCTCGACCTGATCAACCATGTCCACGGCGTCTTGGCTGCTGACCGAACCGTCGGCCCGAACCTTACCGAACAACAGACGGTCGGCATTGGCGCGGCCACCACGGCTGACCCGGCCAAAGGTGGCGAGGTCGTCGTTCAGTTGGTAGTTGGCGCCCAAGGACCAGGAGCTATAGTTCCAGTCATAGTTGACAGGGCTGGGGTGAGCATTGTCGATCACCGAAACGCTGACTTCCGTGGGCTGGATGATGCCGTCCTGATTGACATCCAGGTTGGCGGCCTGAACCGCAGCGGCGTAGGAGCCACGGGCCTTGCCACTGTCATAACGTAGGCTGGCATCAAGGCTGAGGGCCCCGATCTTGCTGCTCAGGTTAATATAGGGCGCGTCAATGTCATAGGTGGTGTCATAGCGACGGGTGCAGCAATTACCCCAAGCCGGAACCCCATAGGCCGAAAGGCCATTTTGCGAGAGGTTCTTGCCCGCGCTATTATAGACGTCGAGCAGGGCACCATTGTCGCCCTTCACTTCCATGACATAGGTGTTCCACAGCCAGTCCATTGAGATGTTCTGGCTGGACTTGTAATAGCCGAAGGTCACATCGACTGCGCCTAGACCATCAAGATTGAAGCTGCGGGACAGTTTCATATCGTTCATGGCATTGCCGAAATCATTGATCTCGACATCGAACATGTGGATGCGCATGGCCAAGCCATTACCGTTGATATTGGCGCCGACCGTGGTTCCGGCCAGGGGTCCATTGGCATAGCGCAAGGTTGCGCCCGTTCCGCCGATGGAGGTCGCGAGGGCCGAGGTCGTCATGACATCAGACGGGAAGGGGGCGACGAACCGGCCTTTATTTTGCGCAACCTTCAACTTGTCATCAAAGGTCCAGCCGCCAGCAATGTCGAACTTGGCTTCGCCGCCGAACTGTAGACTTTCGGGGTGCATCCCATCAGCGACCTTGGCGTTGCGACGCTTGCCGTCACCGTCCAGGCCAAAGTTCTGGGTCAGATAGACCGACTGGATATCGTCAGACTTGATGTTGAAGCTGGCATAAGACCCGATGCTGGGGTCGCCATTGGTGCCGGTGACGCGGGTAGGCATTGGCAGATAGCCGACCGCGCGGTCATTGAGATATTTGGCGTCCAGTCGCACAAAGCCGTTGGCGAAATCCTTGGTCAAGTTGGCCTTGATCTGACCGCCCTTTTCCGAATTGTAGCCAGACTTGCGCGGGCCTTCGCCCTGACGATAGAAGCCGCCGAGGTGAAACCGCAGGGTCTCGCTGATCGGTGCGCCATAGTCAAAATCAAGGCGGGTATGGTCATAGTCCAGACCCTTGGTCAGGCTGACAGAGCCGCCCTCTTGGGTGCCGGTCTTGCTGATGAAGTTGATGACGCCGCCGGGGGAGTTGGAGGCAAAGGTCGAGGATGAGCCACCGCGAACCGACTCGATGCGAGAGACATTATTATCGGCGCGAAGGAAGATGTCCGCATTACCAAAGGCAATATCGCCAAATTCCATGACGGGCAGGCCGTCCTCTTGCAGTTGCAGAAACTTTGCGCCGCCAGAGGCAACGGGCAGGCCGCGAACGGCGATGTTGGCATTGCCTTCACCGCCCGTCGATTCCGACCGGATGCCAGGCAGGCTACGGAAAAGTTCAGCGGTAGAGCGGGGGGCCGCAGCGACCATCTGTTCAGCTGAGATCGAGCTGACCGAGACCGAGGAGGTCATCTTGGTCGTGGCGCCGGTAGAGGCGGTGATGACGATTGTGTCGAGACCAAGATCATCGGTCTGGACGGCGGGCTTTGCAGGGGCCGCAGCGTCTGCTGCCAAGGCCATGGCAGGCGCCAACGCCAACAACGCAACACCGGTAAGCAACATGATTCTAGGATTGGACATGAAACGCGCCTCCCTGGCACATGGTAAGGTTGAATCGTGCGACCTCGTGCGAGGGCCGCTTGGTCTAACAATGCGTCACATGCAAACGATTGCAAGGGCATTTTGGACGTAGATAAATCTATGCAATCGATTGTTGCCAAAATGTCATACCATTTAAAGTATCTATAGATTGCTTTTAGCTGCTGCCGCGCCGGATCAGGTCGGCGGCGATCGTGCAGGAGAGGGTATCCTCGCCGTCCATGCGTCGAAACAGCAGGTCCACCATCTGTTTGGCCCCGCCCTCTAGGTCTTGGTGAATGGTGGTTAGGGGCGGCAAGCTCTGACGAGCGATAGCAATATCATCGAAACCCACGACGCTGACATCTTCGGGCGTCCTTAGGCCCACCTCGGACAGGGCACGGATTGCGGCAATAGCAATGACGTCCGACGCGGCAAAGATCGCGTCGAATCTCGCCCCGGAATCGATCAGGGCCTTGGCTGCCTCATAGGCATTGGCCGTGGTGAAATGAGCGGGGGCGGACAGTTCGGGTGGCGCGACGAGACCGGCATCGCTAAGGGCCTGCTCATAGCCCAAGCGCCGCAGCCCAACCTCAGGGGCGGAAGGCTCCCCTAGAAAGGCAATACGGGTTCGACCCTGCGCGATCAGGTGGTCCACCGCCTGCTTGGCACCTTCGATATTATTGACCCCGACCACGCAATAACTGCTGTCGGGCAGATGACCGCCCCAGACCACCATCGGACGATATTGCACGGCGGCGGCATTGAGCGCCTCGTGCTGATTGCTCTGTCCTATGACCAACAGGCCATCGGCGCGGTGGGACTGGATGATGCGGTCGAGCCAACCTGCCTGTGGGTCAATCTCCTTGATCAGGAGGACGGCGTGGTTGCGCGTGGTGATCTCATCGGCCAGCCTGCCTAACATCTCAAGAAAGAATGGATCGGAAATCAGTTGGCTGGCCTCGTGGCCCAAGGGAATGACGACCGCCACCGTATTGGTCTTGCGCAGCCGCAGGCTTCTGGCCGACTGGTCAACCACATATCCGGCCTCAGCGGCGAGGGCGGTTATCTCATCACGCAGGGTCTTGGGAATCAGGGGGTTGCCCGCCAAGGCGCGCGAAACGGTCGAGGTCGAAACGCCAGCCATCCGCGCCACGTCGGACATCTTTAGGCGCCCTTTAACGGGCGGCACGGGAACGGTCTCGGACATGGTCAATTCATCGACAAGATGGGTCGGGCCTTTCATACAGCTTTCTGCAGTTGGGGCACAGAGAAGCTTTTGTCACCCCTTCAAAGCCGCAAGCGACCCGGTCGGCAGCGGCGGATAGGGGTTGGTGGCGGTACAGCGCCCGATGGCGATGGCGTAGGCCTGAACCTGCATGGACCTAATCCGTCACGTGCCCGAAAGACTAGCTTAGGGCTAAGGGTTGATTTCCAATCGCTATCAGAACGCGCGGACCTACTCACCAAAGCATGGTGTCAGGCCGGTATTAATCACGCGCTTTAAGTTGTGAGCCCTAGCTTTTCTTGAACACTCGGCCGCACTCAAGGTGCAGCCGATTCAAATATGTAGAAGCCATGGCATGAGGCCCATAAGAGGCCACAGATCCGGCGTTGACTGCGGGGACCATAGCTTAATCGGCGCGCCTCACTGTGGTCCTGAACTCAACAAATGTTCAGCCACTTCCTCCCAATTTTGGAGATTAAAGTCCTCTGGCCGAACGGCGCCCTTAATCAACAGATCCGCCAAGCCATGGGCTAAGGACCACGCCTTCAGCG
>CALFYB010000013.1 GCA_937952995.1 uncultured Caulobacteraceae bacterium | reverse complement strand
GGTTGATCCGTTATGTGCACGCCAACGGGGCCTCGATGTTCCTGTTCGCCGTCTACATGCACATGTTCCGTGGCCTCTATTACGGGTCCTACAAGGCTCCTCGTGAAGTCCTGTGGATCCTTGGCTGCGTGATTTACCTGCTGATGATGGCGACGGCGTTCATGGGCTATGTCCTGCCTTGGGGCCAGATGTCGTTCCACGGCGCGGTGGTGATCACCAACCTGCTGGGCGCATTCCCCGTCGTTGGTGAGAGCATCACCACATGGCTCTGGGGCGGCTTTGCGGTGGATAACCCCACCTTGAACCGCTTCTTCTCGCTGCACTTCCTGATGCCGTTCATGATCGCCGGTGTGGTGATCCTGCACGTCTGGGCGCTGCACGTGACCGGCCAGAACAACCCTTCAGGCATCGATCCCAAGTCCAAGGAAGACACCGTCCCCTTCACGCCGTACGCGACGGTGAAGGACGGCTTTGCCATGGTCCTGTTCTTGATCCTGTTCTCGGTGTTCGTGTTCTTCCAGCCAAACGCCATGGGCCATGCGGATAACTACATCCCCGCCAACCCACTCGTGACGCCAGCGCACATCGTTCCAGAATGGTACTTCCTGCCCTTCTACGCGATCTTGCGCGCTGTTCCGGACAAGCTTGGCGGCGCGCTGCTGATGTTCGGTGCGATCGGCGTTCTGTTTGTCCTGCCATGGCTCGATACGTCCAAGGTTAAGTCCTTGCGCTATCGCCCAACGGCACGGGTGTTCTTCTTCCTGTTCGTCCTGACCTGCCTGATCCTCGGCTGGTGCGGCGGCGAGTTGCCCGACAACATGGTGTTCCAAGTGGGCTCCACGGCTGCTGGTGACCCGATTGGTCTGAACTTCGTGTGGTTGTCGCGTATCGCTGCGGCCTACTATTTCGCCTATTTCTTGATCGTGATGCCGGTCCTCGGCCTCGTCGAAACCCCGGACGCTGTGCCGGATTCGATCACGGCCTCGATTTTGAACCACTCTGCTGAGAAGAAGGGTTGAGCCTGATGCTGCGCAAAGGATTCGCCATCGCAGCGGTCGTCGGGCTTCTAGCCTCCGCCGCTCCTGCCTTCGCTAAAACCACGGAAGAAGAGCCCAAGGAATTTTCCTTGAGCACCGATGGCCCGTTCGGCCATTTCGATGCGGCTCAGGTCCAGCGGGGCTACAAGGTCTATCGGGAGGTCTGTTCGGCATGCCACTCGATGAACCTGTTGAGCTTCCGTAATCTGGGACAGCCTGACGGGCCGTTCTATGATGCGAAGTACAAGAACCCGAACGAGAACGCCTTCGTTAAGGCGATCGCCAAGGACTACAATGTCGCCGATATCGACACCGAAACCGGTGACGTGATTCAGCGTCCAGGTACGCCTGCAGACAAGTTCCCGAACCCTTATGCCAATGAATATGCGGCGCGGGCCGGTAATGGTGGAGCACTTCCGCCTGACCTGTCGGTGATCACCAAGGCCCGTGAAGGCGGTCCTGCCTATATCTATTCGATCCTGACCGGCTATCACGACGCGCCTCGCGGCCTGTCAGTCCCGGCGGGTAAATACTACAATCCCTATATGCCCGGAGACCTGTCGGGTTTCTGGACGGGCGACAAGGACAAGGTACCCGTGGGTGGCTTCATCGCCATGCCACCGCCGCTGGTGGCCGATAAGGTCAGCTTCGATGATGGCACCAAGTCCACCTTAGAGCAGCAGTCCAAGGACGTGGTCGCGTTCCTAGATTGGGCGGCAGAACCTAAGGCCGGTGAGCGCAAGCGCACAGGCTTTGCGGTCCTGATCTATCTGGCCCTCTTCGCTGGTCTGCTCTATGCGAGCTATCGTCGGGTGTGGAAGGGCGTCAAACACTGATTGACCTTCACGACTTTTGAAGACCATCTGAAGGCCCCGCTGGTGATCTGGCGGGGCCTTTTGATTTGCGAGGAGTAGCCGCGTGAGTGAGTGGGTATTGGGTGTGGTCGGTGGATCAGGCCTCTATGAGATCGAAGGCCTGAAGAACCAGCGCTGGGTCAAGATTGATACGCCGTGGGGCGATCCATCGGACGAGCTGTTGATGGGCGAGTTGGATGGGGTCAAGCTGGTCTTCCTGCCGCGCCATGGTCGGGGACACCGTATCGCGCCGTCAGACCTGAACTTCCGCGCCAATATTGATGCGCTCAAGCGGGCAGGGTGTACGGACGTTCTGTCCCTGTCAGCGGTCGGGTCCTTGCGTGAGGCTTTGAACCCGGGAACCTTTGTGGTCGTGGACCAGTTCATTGACCGCACCTTCGCCCGCACCAAAAGCTTCTTTGGCGAGGGATTGGTGGCGCACGTGTCGGTGGCCCATCCAACCTGTCCGCGCCTGTCCAGCCTTGCCGCAGAGGCGGCGCGGGCCGCTGGCGCACGGGTCGTCGAGGGCGGCACCTATCTGGCCATGGAAGGCCCGCAGTTCTCGACCAAGGCCGAGAGCCTCGTCTACCGGTCTTGGGGCTGCGATGTCATCGGCATGACCAACATGCCTGAGGCCAAGCTCGCCCGCGAGGCCGAGCTACCCTATGCCTCCATCGGTATGGTCACCGACTATGACGGCTGGCACGAGGAGTTTGCCCCCGTCGAGGTCGCGGATATTCTGGCTGTTCTGATGGAAAATTCCCGCAAGGCCGCCAATGCTGTGGGTCATCTGGCGGGGGCCTTGCAAGGGCCACGTGCTGCCTCACCGATCGACACCTGCCTTGACGGCGCGATTATCACGGCCCCAGCCATGCGCGATCCGGCCCTGATGGCCAAGCTTGATGCGGTGGCGGGGCGCGTCCTGCGGGGCTGACCAGCCTAGAATGACCCTTGTCAGCGCCGTCGTTCAGAGATCGCCCTACGCGTATAGGTTTGGTGTCACCCGAACACCTGATCTTGTGGCCGCCAGTCATTAAGCATGCCAACCATCGGCCTGCCGCCTACATCGGCCCTCACAATATTGCCGTTCCAAACTCGGTCAAAGACCGGGACGTCATAGGCAGCGACCCTGCTCGCCAAGCCTTGAAGCCTCTGACCATCGTCCAGCAAGGCCGTAAATTGCCGTTCACGATCAGGGTGTGAGGGCTGGAAATCCGTCACGGCATGGGCAATGCCATCGGCTTCGAAATTGCCATAGCGTTTCTTGGACGTGGAGGTGGCAATGAAGGATGCGGTCGGACTCCACATCATGGCGTAAGTGAATGGCATGTCGAAGCGTGGCGCGGTTTGGGTCTGTTCGTGCGCTTTGGCGACGCCTTTGAGGTTGATGCGCCTTTTACCAACAACAAGGTCAATTTCCGCGTGACCCGTCCACTCCGAGCGACCGGGAGGGGGATTTGCCTTGAGTTTTTCGGGACGAAATAGGGCGTGGATAGCGATTGGTATATCGCCGGGACCATCTCGACCCTCTGAGCTTTGACGCCCTAGCACCTTTGCCGAAAGCCGAATGTCCTGCATCTGATCAACCGACCCTGAGCGTGTAAACACGACACGCGCTGCCGCAGAATCATAGTCACCAACGGCTGCGGTTCCCAGATTTCGGATGCTCGAACAGGGCAGTCGACGTTCTGTGTAGGCATACATCTTTCCGTCCAACAGAACGTGACACCAGACCCAACTACAGTTTAGGTCTGGATAACGCGAAACGCGGACGCTGACACCGTTGCGGACTTCGGGATCGAAGTGCAGCAGCATCAAGGACTCGCTCCAACTGTCGACGCCGGGCGCGACGATGCCGTAGCCTTGCATGGCCCGCGCGGCGCTGAACGCAGAGGACGCTACGATTCCGCCCATCAAAACCCGTCGGTCCATCGAAGCCTCTCCCAACCTTTTCTTTCATCTGAACGGAAATTACGCGACGATCAAAGCAAATAGGTCTCTTGGGGAGTTTCAAGATGGATCGCAGGACCGTTCTCATCTCGCTGGTATCCGGATTTGGTGCAGCAGGCTGGGCTTCATCGACAGCGGCAGGGCCGCAAGTTGAGAGCGAGGTGGTTCGTCTGACGGGACGGGACGGGCGAACATTTGAGACCAGATTTAGATGGCCCGCGGGTCAAGCTGGACCATTGCCGCTGATCGTCTTCAGCCATGGTTTTGGAAGCAATATGGACGCCTTCCCGCTGACCAGTTCGGCTTGGGCGGCGGCGGGCTATGTGACCGCGCACCCGACCCATGCCGATTCAATCCGCCCATCCCCTGATCGGACGGCGCTGGGCGCTAGAATGGCAAGCGTCATCCGGCAACTCGCGTCAGGCGAACTTGTTGGCGACCAGCGGGCGGAATTCTTGCAGATGCTTGATGATCCATCTCATCTGGATGGCCGCACCTCAGATGTAGAAGCGATCTTGGAGGCCTGCCGCCAGAAGCATATTCCCGCGGCGCTCAATGGTCGAATTGATCTTGGTCGACTCGGCATGGCGGGGCATTCGTACGGGGCCTACACGACCCTTGCTCTGGGCGGCGCTCAGGTGACCCGCAAGGAGGGACCTCGAAGCTTCGCAGAGCCGCGATTCTCGGCATTTCTCGTGATCAGCGGTCAGGGACCCGGGCGGATGGGTCTGGATCAAGGCAGTTTCTCGAAAATGCGAAAGCCAACACTTTGGGTCACCGGCACCAAGGATTTCGGGGCCGCTGGCGAAACCCCCTCATGGCGCCTGGAGCCCTTTGAACTGACCCCGCCGGGCGCGAAATATAGCCTGCTCGTGGAAGGGGCCCGCCATACCGACTTCGATGCGCCGCCGGGTGCTGAAGAGCTCGGTGCCTCGCTGCGGGAGAGGGAAACGGCTTTCTGGGACGCCTATGTGCGTGGATCGAACAAGGCGCGACGTGCCTTATCGACTCCACCCGGCACGGGCCTGACCGCGCGGGAAAGGGTTTAGAGCGGAACGGGTCTGAGGTGAATTGGTGGCCCGTGGCAGGCGGACGTTTCCGGGCGAACCCCCTACCCCGGAGGGGAAGGGCCCCCTGTTCTCTTTCTTCCGCTTTCCCCGCGAAGGCGGGGACCCAGACCCTTTCGCGCAGACGGAATGCGGCCCACTCGCGGCGGAGAGCGGAGGGGA